>JANLTQ010000620.1:0-3023 GCA_031363005.1 Acidimicrobiia bacterium
AGCGGGTGTCCGCACCTGCGTGGTAGCGGGCTCGAGCAACCACCCGAGTCACGCCGACGCTGATGATCAACAACGCGCACGTCCGGCACGGTTCCATCGTGCAGTAGAGCGTCGACCCCTCGAGCAAGATGCCGTAGCGCGCCGCCTGGCAGATCGCGTTCTGCTCGGCGTGGATGGTGCGGACGCAGTGCTCGCGTACGGTGTCGTCCTCGGCGACGACCCGCCGCAGCATGTGCCCGGCCTCGTCACAGTGCGGGAAACCGGCGGTGCTCCCGACGTACCCGGTGCACAGGATGCGCTTGTCGCGGACGATCACGCACCCGCTCCGGCCGCGGTCACACGTGGCGCGCCGGCCGACCTCGGTGACGAGATCGAGGAAATAGTCGTCCCAATCGGGGCGGCGCGTGGTGTCGTCGACGGTCATCGGTACGTCAGATCAGCCGTGGAGCAACGCGCCGCCGTCGACGACCAGCGACGTGCCGGTGATCCAACTCGCGGCATCAGAACAGAGGAACACCGCGGCGCGTCCGATGTCGGCCGGCTCGCCCAGGCGACGCATCGGCAACGTCTTCGCGAACGCGGCTTCATTGGGTTCCCACAAGGCACGTGCCATGTCGGTCTTCACCAGTCCCGGCGCGATGGCGTTGACCCGCACGCCTGGCGACAACTCTGCGGCCAACGTGCGGGTGAGGTGCAGCAGCGCCGCCTTCGTCGCGTTGTACGCACCGATCGACGTCTCCACCGACATCCCGCCGATCGACGCGATGTTCAACACGGTGCCGCCTTGCTCGCGCATCGCGGCCTGCCACGCGAGTTGGGTCCACATCAGCGGGCCCGCGAAGTTGACCGAGATCGTCTTGTCGAGCCGCGGCCGATCGATGTCGATGGTCTTGCCCATGTAGGGATTCGTGGCCGCGTTGTTCACGAGGATGTCGACGGTTCCGAACCGTTCCACGGTTGCGGCGACACACGCCGCGGCCTCGTCCGGATCCCCGGCGTTGGCGGCGAACCACGCGCCCTCACCGTCGAGGGTGGCGACGGCGGCTTCGAGGACGTCGGCCTTCCGGGACGAGATCATCACCCGGGCGCCACTCGCCGCCATCTCCTGCGCGATGGCGAGGCCGATGCCGCGTGAACCGCCGGTGATGAGCGCGACGCGACCGTCGAGTCGGACATCCATTGCCGTGCTCCTACAGGTAGAGGCCGGTCTGGCCGCCTTCGCGTTCGGACGCCACCGCGTGGACGTCTCGTTCGCGCAGGATCAAGTACTCGTCGCCGCGGATCTCGACCTCGAAACCGGCATCCGGCGCGAACAGGACGCGGTCCCCGGCGGCGATATTGCGGACCGTCGGCCCGACCTGGCTGACCTCGGCCCACACCAGGCGCCGGTCAACATTGGCGGTGGCCGGAATCAAGATGCCGGATCGTGAGGTGCGCTCACCGGCGCCGGCATCCGGGTGGCAGAGCAGGCGATCCGCAGTGACGCGGATCGCATGGGTGGTGTCGATTGCCGGGGATGCAGCGCGGAGTGGAGTCGGGTCGGGCACGGGGTGCACGCTAGCGGTGGGCGGGCTTCGTGGATCTCACTGGCACGCTGCTACCGTCCGTGGCCGTGGCGGCTCTCCCGGAAGACCTCGCACCCGCAATCGCAGGGGAAGAAGCCCCGTCGTCGCGGAGTTTCCTCACCACCCTGCGCGTGTACTTCATGCTCACGAAGCCGAGGGTGATCGAACTCCTCCTTGTGACGACGGTGCCGGCGATGGTCATCGCGGCCGGCAAGCTCCCCGGGCTCGGATTGATCGGTGCGGTGCTCCTCGGTGGTGCGCTCTCCGCCGGTGGCGCGAACACCATCAACTGTTGGATCGAACGTGACCGTGATCAGGTCATGCGTCGCACGCACTCCCGTCCGTTGCCGAGTGGCGAGATCTCACCCCGGGCCGCGCTGATCTTCGGACTCGCGCTCGAGGCCATTGCGTTCGTGTGGCTGACGGTGACGGTCAACCTGCTCTCCGCGTCGCTGTCGGTCGCCGCGATGTTGTTTTACGTGTTCGTTTACAAGATCTGGTTGAAGACGCGCAGCCCGCAGAACATCGTGATCGGTGGCGCAGCGGGCGCAGTGCCGGCGCTCGTCGGGTGGGCGTCGGTCACCGGATCGCTCTCGGTGGCGGCGTGGGTGATGTTCGCCATCGTGTTCTGCTGGACGCCACCACACTTCTGGGCCCTCTCGGTCCGTTACCGCGACGACTACGCCAAGGCCGGCATCCCCATGTTGCCGGTGGTCATCGGCATCGCCGCCGCGTCTCGCCAGATCCTGGTGTACGCCGTGGTGACCGTCGTTGTGTCGTTGGCGCTGGTGCCGACGGGTCACCTCGGTTGGATCTACGGCATCGTCGCGCTCCTCAGCGGCGGGCTCTTCGTCGTGGGTGCCGCGCAACTCGTGGCGGACGCGACTCCCGAGAGAGCGATGAAGCTCTTCCACTACTCGAACACGTACCTCTCGCTGCTGTTCGTCGCCATCGCCGCCGACGTCCTGGTTCGTGCCTAAGAGGGCGAGCGGACAGGGAGGACGCGGTCGTTCGGTGTCCGCTCGTCCGGGGCCCGAGCGGCCCGGTGCCGAAGGCGCCGAGAGCGGGAAGCCAGCGAAAAGGCGGCGCGGCGGAGTTCTCCTCGGCGCACTGGCGTTGGCGATCGCGATTGCCGCCGGTATCGGAGCGGTCCGCAAGTCCGACCCGGCCGACCTCGCGATCGACTCCGGGCCGGCCCGCACGCGAGTCGCCGGTGTCGCGACCACCGGGTCACCCGCACCGCCGTTCGATCTCGCCCGGCTCACCGGCTCTGGTCGGATATCGCTGGCGGCACTGCGGGGTCGGCCGGTCGTGTTGAACTTCTGGGCCTCGTGGTGCGCCGAGTGCAAGGCGGAGTTTCCGTTGCTGGCGGAGATCACCCGTCAGCACCCTGGCGTGACGGTGATCGGTATCACCTATAACGATTTGGACTTCGACGCCCGCCGCTTCGCCCGAGAC
>JANLTQ010000639.1:0-1855 GCA_031363005.1 Acidimicrobiia bacterium
GGCGACCGAACGCTGGAACGCTTCGAGTTCACCCGGTTCCCAGGTCCGCCCCCGGGTGCCCGAGAACAGCTCGAGCACTTCTCGCTGCATGGCTTCGACGCCCTCGACGTAGATCGATGCGAGTTCGACGAGCACGTCCTCGGGCACGCTGATCTTCTTGAGCTCGCTGGCGGCGCGGAGGACGTCCAGGTCGGTGGAGTCATAGGCCGCCCGGCCGAACTCGCCCGGATCCCGCAGCAAGCCCCGGTCCCGAAGCCGATCGACGGTCGACGCGTCGAGTGCGGAGCGTTCGATCAGATCGGCGTACGAATAGGAGAGCCCGCCCTCGCCGGCAAAAATGCCGTCGACCAGATCCTGGCGGTCCGACGTGAGCAACGCCTTGATCGCCGCGAGTGAGAAGCGACGTTGCTGGAGATCCCGGATCTGCTTGATCCGGTCCAGGTGCTCGGTGCCGTACTCCTTGGTGCGGCCGACCCGCTCGGCGGTAGGGAGCAAACCCTCGCGTTGATAGAAGCGGATCGTGTCGACGGTGATCTCGGCCTCGCGTGCGAGGTCGTCGATGCGCCAGCCCATCGGCCAGCACCTCCTCCCACATGAGCGGTTTCGCCCGATGTGACGACGGTCATAGAACTTGACAGCGTACGCACTGAGAGTGTTTACTCTCAGTGTTGTCACACGAGCTTAGGTGGAAATCATGAACGCAGCGACGAACACCCCGAGCAGCTCGGCGGCGCTTCCGGCGCGGTCGTCCCAGCGCGACGCGCGGACCTGGATCGAACGGCAGCTGAAGTGGGAGCACACGCTCGGAACGCTTCGCGGCAAGGCCGAGCCGGCGCCGCAGCGCCAGGCGGCATAACCAACCCTCTCGCACTCCGGGTCGAACCCCCCGTCGACCCGTCGAGTACGGAAAAGAAACGGCCGGCCCTTTCGGGCCGGCCGTTTCGCGTGGTGCCTGGTTCGCCTCAGTCGGCGAGGATCAGCTGGACGTCCAGCTCGATCTTGATCTTCTCCGAGACCAGCACGCCACCGGTGTCGAGCGTCATGTTGAAGCTCAGGCCCCAGTCCGAACGGTTGATCTCGGTGGCCGCCTCGAAGCCGGCGCGGGTCTTACCGGCGAACGGGTCGGTGCTGACGCCGTCGAACTCGAGGGTGAACTCGACCGGTCGCGTCTCCCCAGCGATCGTGAGGTCGGCACCGAGGACGTAGTTACTTCCGCGCTCGGTGATCGACGTGGACCGCAGGGTCATCTCGGGGTGGACCTCGGTGTTGAAGAAGTCGGGGGAGTGCAGGTGGCCGTCGCGGTCGGCGTTGCCGGTGTCGACCGATGCCAAGCGAACATTCGCGACCACCGTGGAGTCCAACGGGTTCTCGGTGATGTTCACGACGCCGTCGAAGTCGTTGAAGTGGCCGTGGACCTTGGTGATCATCAGGTGGCGGGCGGTGAAGCCGATCGTGGAATGGGCGGTGTCGACGTTCCAGGTTCCGGGGATCAGGTCGGCGAGTGGGCCGGTACGGGGGGTGGTTGCGAGAGTCATCGGGTCCTCCTTGGTGGATGCTTGCAGAGTGAAGTATTGCACAAAGTACTTCGCATTGCAATAGTTGATGTGAGAATCTTCTTTGGGTATGATTGTGGCCATGGAAGGGACCGAACCCGAGAGCACGGAGTGGCTGACCGCGGCCGAGATGCGCACGTGGCGCGCCTTCGTGCAACTGACGGTCGCGCTCATGGCGGAGATGGACGAGGCGCTCCTCGAATCCCACGGGCTGACCGAGGGGGAGTACGGGGTGCTTGTTCACTTGTCGGAAGCGGACGATCGCCGGCTCCGGATGTGTGATCTTGCTTCCGCGCTGCGGT
>JANLTQ010000658.1:0-8021 GCA_031363005.1 Acidimicrobiia bacterium
GCACGCGTTGCCGGATCGGATCCGAGGACACGTAGTTCGCCACGGTCGGGGGCCAGCACCGTGGCGAGCATCCGCAGGAGTGTGGTCTTGCCGGCGCCGTTCGGCCCGAGGAGTCCGGTGATACCCGAGTCCAGCTCGAGATCCACGCCGTCGACGGCACGGGTAGATCCGAAGTGCTTGTGGACGTCGCGCACGACGACCGGATGCGCGGAGGTGCCGGTCATGACGTTGCTCCCGGTTGGTGGGCCAAGAAATCGAACTGCTCCCGGCGGAGGTACACGATCGAGAGTGCGATTGCGGTCAGCGCGACCCAGAAGATCTGACCCATGGGACCGAAGAGCGCGAGTTGAGCGGCGAGCCGTCGTGGCTCCGCGGTGGAGAACCAGATCCAGGTGGGTACGGCCAGGATCCACAGTCCACCGGCGACGAGTGCCGCGCGCCCGGCCTCCATGACGGTACCGAGGGCGAGCGCGAGGGCAGAGACGGCCAACGCCGGCATGATCCACGCCGCGGCGCTGGTGTGAAGTCCCGGGAGGGCGAGCGATGCCGGAACCAGAACGAGCCCGGCTGTGACCCCGACCGCAGAGGTGCGCAAGGCCAGGATCCGAGTTGCCGGTAGTGGCGCGGCCAGGGCGAGCTCGTGGAGCGGATCGATCGACGGACCAAACGCTGTCGCGACACCCGCAAGCGGTACGACTGGCGCGAACCACAGAAACACGATGGGATCATTCGTGGATCCGTACGCCGCCCAGACGGCAAAGGCCGCGACGATCGCTACCGCGCCGATCCATGCGAGTCGCAACGCGGGGGTGGCGGACACGATCCGCGCCGCCGGCTCGGAAATGCCGAGGCGACGGAGCACCCACTCGACCGGCGCTTGGTGCGGCCGGTCCACGACGTCTGCGATCTCGTTCCACATCGCGTCGATGAGTTCGGCCGGCAACGTGTTGCGGTTCCCGGTCGTGGCCAGCAGCTCGCGACATTCGGCGCAGGAGAGCAGATGCGCTTCGATCGACGCGGCCGAGGCCGGGTCGATCGCGTCTTCGGCGTAGCGCTCGAGGAGTGCGGCGTCGGCGTGCCAGGGGTTCATGCGAGGGCTCCTCGGAGTTCGATGCGGGCGCGCATCATGCGGGTTTTCACGGTGCCCGCTGGGATGCCGAGCAGACGTCCGGCTTCGCGGGTGGTGAGGCCATCGAGCACCGTGGCCTGGACGACGGCACGCAGCTCAGGCGAGAGGCCGTTCAGCGCGCCGGCGAGGTCGCCGTGCTCGACACCGAGCAGGACTTGGTCCTCAGCGGACTGGTGCGTGGTGGCGGCTCCGTACCCGTCGGGTACCGGTTCCGGCACGCGCTTGCGCAAGTGGCCGACGAGTCGGCGGATCCCGATTCCCCAAATCCATGCGGCGGCATCGCCGTCACCTCGGTATTTTGCTGCGGCATTCCACACCGCCACGAAGGTGTCCTGGACAACCTCGGCGACCATACCGGGATCGGCACATCGCCGACGGAGACGCAGGGCGAGCCAGGGCGCGTGGCGTTCGTAGAGGATTCGCAGCGCCTCGCGATCCTGATCTGCGACCGCGCTGACGAGCTGCGCGTCAGTCCGGGGGTCGGCGGTCCGGCTTCTCTCCACGCTCACCTTGTCGCGTCCGAGGCGTTGATCGGTTCACTGCACCCAGGTGTGTACTCCACTCCCGGAGTTCGGCGCCCCGAAGCGCCCCGGGTCGGTTTCGAGCATTCGCACCATTTCACCTCGGCGGGTCGGCCGCGTGATCGCCCGGATGTTCGGGTCAAAGAGAGCCTTCGTTTTCTATCGCTTGACATTATATCGACTTGTGATAGAGTTGCCTCATGGCAACCCGAGACCCAGTTTCCTACTTGCCGCTTCCTCAGGCACAGTTTCACGTTCTCGTCGCGCTCACCGCGGGGGAACAACATGGTTACGCGATCATGCAGGCCGTCGAGACCTCGTCGAACGGCGTGGTCAAGATGGGTCCGGCCACCCTGTACGGCACGCTCAAGCGCCTCGTGGATACCGGATTCGCCGAGGAGCACGAGCGCCGACCGCGGCCCGACGAGGACGCCCGGCGTCGCTACTACCGCATCACTGGCCTGGGCAAAAAAGTGTGTCAGGCCGAGGCTGATCGTCTTACCCAGCTGGTGCGCATCACCCGCGCGAACCTGCGGCCCGGACCGGCGTGACGTGACCGCGTCATCGCTCTACCGCTCGCTGCTGCGCCTCTACCCGCGGGACTTCCGAGCCCACTATGGCGATGACCTCGTGCAGCACTTCACCGACCTCGCGGCCGACCGCGGCACCGGTGCCGCATGGACCCGCACCACGACCGACCTGATCATCACCGTTCCCCGCTACCGACTGGAGAGCATTATGAGCGAGAAAGCAAGCACGACAACCCTGTACCTGAGCATCGGGATCCTCACGCTCGGCGGCGTCGCGAGCCTGCTCGTCGGGTTCTCCCCGGGCCTGCTGCTCCTCGTCGCCGCACTCGCAATCGCGTTCGCTCAACGCAGCGCGCTCGGCCGTGCGATCCGCACCCCCGACTCACACCGGCGTCGCAACCGACTCGTCACCGCCGGAATCCTCGCCGCGATCTGCGCGCTCTCGATCTTCAGCTATGTGCGCGACCTCGACGATCAGACGATCAGCAGCCTCAGCCTCATGCTGCACAACGCCATCGGCGTCCCCGCGATGTTCGGAGCCATCGGATTTCTGATTGCCGGGCTACTCACACCACGCACACCGCAGCACCCGACAACTCCCCGATCGCTCTAGACATCTGACCCGGGTTCGTCGATCGCCGGCAACGTCAGCGGCGCTCCTCGTGGATCGGCGCCGCCTTGGCCCTCCAAGTCATTGCCGGCCACATGCGCTCCTCAACCCCGGATGCGGTAACCGATCGATTCGCCATCGACGCCGAAACAATCGGAAAGACCCTCTTCGCTCCTGCTGGAGTTGTCCTGGCCATCACCGGCGTCATCTTGGTGGCGCGTCAGCATTTGGATTGGACAGAAGCGTGGCTGCTCATCGGAATCGGGGCCTTCGTGGCCGCGGGTGCGGTCGGCGGCGCCTTTCTCATTCCCGAAGGGCGTCGGCTCGCCGAACTGGCCCGAACGCCCGGCCATGATTCCACCGAGATTCGCGACCGCGCTCGGCGCAGGTTCCTCGTGGCACGGGTCGACCTTTTCGCCCTCATCCTCGGCTTAGCCGCCATGGTCTTTCGCCCAGGCGGGTAGCTGCTGCGGCCCGCCTGGTCGACGCAGGGCGTTCTGAATCGCCGCTCAGAACCCACTCCGAGCGCGGTTCGACCCGACTTGAAGGGACCTGTCACCCCGTCGAGCGCCTCCCTGCGTCTGTACGGGTGAGGGGCCGGCTGGGCCCCGGGACGAACAGTGGCGGAGGGGAGGTCCGGACGCGATGGTGATCGACGCGACCGAAGGCGCCGCGCGGCGGCCACCGAAGCTGTCGGCACCCGAGGTGCTGACGCGACTTCTCATGCTCAGTGCGCTGGTCGCGTTCATCGGTTTCGTGTATCTCGCGCTGCCCGTCGGCCTTGGCAGCTTGCTCGGATCAGACGCCGGCACCGCGCTCTCCATCGCCGCGACCGCAGTCGTTGCCGTTGGATTCGCGCGCGTGCGCTCATGGTCCGACCGGGCAGCGAAGCGCCTGGTCTATGGCGAACGGGCGACGCCGTACGAGGTCCTGACCAAGCTCTCCGATCGAATGACCGGCTCGTATCCCACCGAGGACGTCCTCCTCCACATGGCACAGATCCTCGTGCTCGGAAGCGGCGCGGCTACCGCTTGCGTCTGGTTACGCGTGGGCGACGAACTCACTCCCGCGGCGACATGTCCCGCGGTCCCCGACGGGTCCGTCCCGGCGGTTTCGATCTCAGGCAACGAGCTACCACCGCTCCCGGGCGCGCATCACTGTCTCGGGGTCCGACACCTCGGCGAGTTGATCGGCGCCATCACCGTGACGCAGCTTCCGGGAAGCCCACTCTCGCCGGCCGACCTGCGCCTGTTGGATGACTTCGCGTCGCAAGCCGGTCTCGTATTGCGCAACGTTCGTCTCACGGCCGAGCTGGCGAACAGCCTCGACGCGATCTCGGCCCAAGCCGCAGAGATTCGCGCCTCGCGTCGGCGAATCGTCGACGCGCAGGACGCGGAACGTCGAAAGGTGGAACGCGACATCCATGACGGCGCCCAGCAGTATTTGGTCGCCCTGATGGTGCAGCTTCGCATCACGGCCACCCTCGCTGGTCGAGATCCGGACCGGGCGCAGGCAATGGTGGCGGACTTGCGCCAGGTGGTGCGTGAAGCACTCGACACGCTCGGCGATCTCGCGCAAGGCATCCACCCCCCGCTGCTCACGACACACGGGCTCGCCGTCGCGTTGCGCCGTCAGGAGAACAATCCGGTCGTGCGCGTGTCGGTCGAGGAGCGGGGTGTGGGTCGCTACTCGATCGAGGTCGAGGCTGCGGTCTATTTCTCGTGCCTCGAAGCGCTGAACAACGCGTCGAAGCACGCACCGGGCTCCAACGTCGTGGTGCGACTGGTCGAGGCGGACCGACATCTCACCTTTTCGGTACGAGACGACGGCTCCGGCTTCGATCCCGGGGAGTGCCGGCCGGGTTCTGGTCTCGGCAACATGGCGGACCGTGTCGCTGCGCTCGGCGGCGTGCTCGACATCACGTCGGCCCCCAGCCGCGGCACCCTGGTCGCCGGACGCGTGCCCCTAGCAATCAGCACGGACAACCCGGCGTGAAGAGTCCTCACCGGCATCTCGGCCGGTCCGCCTTCTGGTGCTTCTTCGTGCCCTACGTCGCCGGCGTCCTGATCTTTCTGCTGGCCGGTATTGCGCCGTCGGTCGTCAACGAGTCCGGCTGGGCCCACCGAACGTTGCACGACTCCGCCGATGACGCGCTGCTGGCCGAGAACACCGTGAGCATTCGGCTCGAGAACTTCGACGGTGCGAAAGCACATCGGCTCGTCATTCACGGCCACCGCGGACGGCCCCCGGTGTTCGCAGGCTCAATTGCTCCGGGCGAGCGGCGGGCAACCTTCCGGTTCGTGTCCCCGCCGGCTGGCGCGTACTCGATGACCGAGGTCGGTGATCCCGACCTGTCGGGCGAGATCCGCTTCGCGAACGACGGCGCGCGGTCGATGGCGATCCGGGTGCCCGATGGTCGGCACCGATTCGAACGGACCGGCGCGCCCGGATGGACCGAGGTCGCGCGCCAGGTGGCGGACGCATCCCATCGGGCCGACCACGGTGCCCGGGTGACGCTCGAGACGCTCTTCAGCGCGCTGAACCTTGCCTTGGGCGTCATGCTGGTCTCGCGACGGCCCCGCGACCGCACTGCTCGGTTGCTCGCCGTCGCGATGATCGGCACGGCGATCACCTTCAACCATCAAGCCCACAGCACTTTTCACGATTTCCTCATCGGCGATTGGTGGTTCGCGCACGATCTGGCGCACCTCCTCTCCGGAGTCGCCTACATGTACGCGGTGATCGTGTTCCCGGACGGGCGTCTCCTGCCCGAGAGATCACGCCACCGCTGGCTCCTCCGCGCGGCGTACGGCGTCGCGACACTCGTGCTTGCCGCGACCGTGCTCGGGGGGAGAGTCGAGGGCCATCCGGGCCAACGGTTCTTCACGGTGCTCTTCGGTCTCCTCATCCCACTCGTCGGTGTCGCCGCGCAGAGCTACCGGCTCCGACGCGCGGCGGACGCGGTCGTTCGTCAACAGTCGCGTCTTCTTCGCTGGGCGCTGTTGCCCATGCTCATGGGTGGTGTGGCGTATCTGGTCCTGACCTGGATGCTCGGAACCGAATCCGTGGAAGACGTCGGGTTCGCAGTGTTTCCCTTCCTCTTCGCGCTGGTGCCACTCGCCCTCATCATGGGCATTCTCCGGTACCGCCTCTGGGACATCGACCTCTTCGTCAGTCGCGCTCTGCTGTCGGTCGGCCTGGCCGCATTCATCGGCCTCGTCTACGTCACCGTGGTCGTGATCCTCGGTCAGGGACTCGGTCCTGGCGGCTCGGCCGGGCTCAAGATCGTTGCCACCGCGATTGTTGCCGTGGCGTTCGAACCGGTCCGGGAACGTCTCGCGCGGTACGCCAACCGCATGGTCTGGGGAGACCGCGCCAACCCCTACGAGATCATGGCGGAGACCAGTGACCGGCTCGCCGGGGCGATCTCGGTCGACGAGATCCTGCCGAGCATTGCCGAAGTGACCGTCAAGGGTGTCGGCGGTGTCGCCGGCCAGGTCACTGCGTTCCTACCCGGTGGGGGGCGCACCACCGTCGAATGGCCGAAGGCCGGTGTCGTCACGTCCTACCCGTTCGTGATGCCCGTGACCTACCACGGCGAAACGGTGGGCGAAATCGCCGTCGCAACCGTGCACGGCGAACGACTACGACCGGAGGCGAAGGCATTGCTCAGCGCCCTCGCCGGTCAGGCAGGTCTCGCGGTCAACAACGCTCGTCTGAGCCTCCAGCTCGAGGCTCGGCTCCGGGAAATCTCCGGTCAGGCGGCCGAGTTGCGCGCGTCACGGCAGCGCATCGTCACCGCCCGACAGGCGCAGCGTCAGCGGGTGGTGCAGATCATCCACGACCGAGTCGAGATTCGCCTGGACCGAGCCGCAGAAATGCTCGACGAACTCGAGCCTTTGCTCGGGTCCGACGTCGACCGGTCTTGCGAGCGCATCGATACGCTTGTCACCGAGTGCGGCGACGCGCTCGGGGCACTGCGCGAGCTCGCCCGCGGCATCTTTCCGGCGATCCTCGCCGACCGCGGTCTCGCGGCCGCACTGGACGCCTACGTACTCCAGGCCGATATGGCGAACGTCGATGTCTGCCTCGACGGAGTGGACGCGACCAACCGGTGCGACCCTCAAGCCGAGGTGATCGTGTACTTCTGTGTCATCCAGGCGTTGGCGAACGTCGACGCATACGCGGCGGGCAGTTCGGTCGTCGTTCGAGTGCGCGCCGAGATGGGTCGCGTGAGCTTCTCCGTCGCCGATGACGGACCAGGCACCGAACCGGAACGACTCCACGCGGGAGGCGACGTTCGAGACATGCGAGATCGCGTCGAAGCCGTAGGAGGCGAGCTCCACGCGACGACCACGCTCGGAAGCGGCACGGTCATTTCGGGTTCGGTCCCCACCACGCGCTCAGGTTGACCGGGATTGCGGTTTGAGGATCGCCGCGATCCACCGTGTGATCTCGTCGACGGCTTCGAGCGTCGCCGGCAGCTTCGGAAGCATCATCCAACCGTGCACCTTGTGCGGATAGACGGTGAACTGCGTCGCGACGCCGGCTGTCCGTGCGTTGTCCGCGATCCGTTCCGCGCACGAGAGCAAGGCTTCCGCACCGCCGGCGATGATCAGCAACGGCGGGAGACCGTCCAAGTCTGCCAACGCAGGGGAAACGAGCGGGTCGGCCGGATCCGCGTCACCCACGTAGGCCGGCCCCCAGACGGGCGCGAGATCGCGCAGCGGGAGCATGTCGATATCGCTGTTCGTCTGGATCGTCTCGCCGCTGAAGGTGAAATCGGCGTACGGCCAGAGCAACACGGCACCGGCGGGTTGCGGGAGATGCAGTTCGCGAATCTTGAGCAAGGTTGCGAGGGCCAAGCCCGCTCCGGCCGATCCACCGAAGAGCACCGTGGTTGCCGGATCGGCTCCGCGCTCAAGCAAGGCTCGGTAGGCCGCGATCGCGTCGTCCAGCGCGGCGGGATACGGGTGCTTCGGCGCGAGCCGGTACGTGATACCGAAGGTGTCGCAGTTCGAGAGCACGGCAAGTTCCGCCGCAACGCGTCGTTCCATCCGGGCACTGCCGGTGACGAAGCCACCGCCGTGAAACCGCAAGATCGTCCCGGACGGTCGCGCCCTCGGGCAGTATCGCTCAGCTCGAATACCACCGAGATCCACGGACTCGACCGTGATCGCGCGACGGATCCGCCGGCCGATCGGCGGTTGCAGCCCTCGGGTGCGCGGACT
>JANLTQ010000666.1:0-5609 GCA_031363005.1 Acidimicrobiia bacterium
GCGATCTACTTCCCGTCGAAGTTCCGCATCCGCGTGTTGCCACCGGTCCACTTCGACGTGCAGCCGGATCAGGAGCGGTACCCACGCGCGCAGGTGATGGACCAGTCCGATCGGATCCGCGACGCGATCCAGGACGCGCTCTACGACATGCTGCGCACCCGGCGCAGCGTCTGGTTCGGGTAGGTCCCCCGATGCGCATTCTCGTCACCGGCCTTGGCACGTTCTGGGGAAGCCACCTCGCCCAGCATCTCGAGAAACTCCCCGAAGTCGAGATGATCGTGGGTCTCGACACGCAGGAGCCGCGTCTTCCCCTCGAGCGCACCGAGTTCGTCAAGGCCGACTCGAACTACTCAATCCTCGACCGCATCGTGCGTGCCACCCAGGTCGACACGATCCTGCACACCCACCTCATCGTCGACTCGACGGAGTTGCCGGGTCGGGCCCTGCACGAGATCAACGTGATCGGAACGATGAACCTGCTCGCCGCGGCGGGGACCGCCGGGAGCCCCGTCCGCAAGGTCATCGTGAAAAGTTCCGCGCTCGCCTACGGCGCCAACTACAAGGATCCGTACTTCTTCCGCGAGTCCATGTCCCGCTCGGGTCCGCCGCGCACTCGGGTCGAGCGATCCCTGCTCGAAGCGGCCGCGTTCGTGCGTGACTTCGCGATCGACAACCCCCACGTGACCGTCACCAAGCTCCGATTCACCAACGTGCTCGGTGACGACGTCACCACCCCTTTCTCGAAGGCGCTGCGGTTGCCAGTGGCACCGGAAATCCTGGGATTCGACCCACGATTGCAGTTCACGCACGAAACCGACGTGACCGGCGCGATGGTCTTCGCCACCCGCCAGAACGTGCCGGGCGCCTTCAACATCGCGGGCGACGGTGCCATCCCGTGGAGTGAAGTCTGCGCCATCGTCGGCCGGCGGCGGATCGCCCTACCGCCGATCCTCACGCAGTGGGCCGCCGAGCCGCTCCGCATGGCGCGGATCTTGGATCTGCCGCCCGAGGTGCTGAGTCTGCTCCGGTACGGACGCGCCGTCGACAACAGCCTGTTCAAGCGCACCGGATTCCGCTACCACTACTCCACCGCCGGCACCGTCGACGCGTTCGCTCGAAGTCTCCGACTCGAAGGCGCGGTCGGCACCAACGCGCCGTCGTACCGGTACGAACGCGACGTCGAAACGTTCTTCCGCCACTCCCCTGCCGTCGTCCGAGACCAGAGCTGATCGATGCCACTCCACGTCACCCGGCACGGGCGCGTCGTCGTGCTCACCCTCGACGATCCCGAGAAGCGCAACGCGCTCACGCCACCGCTCGTGGCCGACATCCTCGAGGCCATGGACACGATCGATGCCGACCCCGAGGTCGGTGCCGTCGTCGTCACCGGCGCCGCGCCAGCGTTCTGTTCCGGTGCCGATGTGGGCGCGCTCAAGGCCATGGCCGACGGCACGGAAGAGCCGGCGGACGTGCGCGACATTTACTCCGGGTTCCTCCGCATCTTGGACTCGCCGTTACCGACGATCGCCGCAGTGAACGGCTCCGCGGTCGGCGCCGGCGTCAACCTCGCGCTGGCGTGTGACGTACGAATCGCCGGCACCAGCGCGATGTTCGACGCACGCTTCCTTCGCATCGGGATCCATCCCGGCGGTGGCCACACGTGGTTGCTCGACCGGGCCGTCGGACCCCAAGCTGGCGCCGCGATGAATCTCTTCGGGGTCCGCGTCGACGGTGTTCGCGCCGCCGAGATCGGACTCGCGTGGGAATGCGTCGCGGACGACAAACTCGTCGAGCACTCCATCGCGTTGGCCACCCGCGCCGCGGAGGTTCCGCGTGAGCTCTCGACCCGCACCAAGGCGACGCTGCGCCACACCGCTTCGCTCGCCGATCACGACCCGGCGATGCGGTTCGAGTTGGAACATCAGATCTGGTCGTTCCGCCAAGCCTTCGGGCCCACCGCGTCGAGCACGTGAGTCGGGGCCTCGTGACTGCCTGCAACCGGTGGGAACTCACCGGCCGATGATCACCGAGGCCACCGAAGAACCGCTCGAGGCCATCGTGGTCACGACGCGAGCGAATAACCCGGTGATGACGATCGTCGCGTGGATCGGTGTGGCTGTCGTGTTGTTCCTCGTGGTCGGATGGATCTGGACCCGGTGGATCAACCCGTCCGCCGGCGGCACGATCGACCGGTACGTGAACAAGAACGCAGGGATCGTGTTCGAGAGCCCGGCCGACGAGTTCGCGATCACGCTGCCCAGCGCGTGGACCCGAACCGCATCGGCGGATCCACTCGGAACGATCGTCTCGGTCACCAGTGCACCGGGACCCGGATATTCGTTCACCGTGACGAAGACTCCCGAGCCGGTGACTGCGCTCGACTCGTACGCGTCATCGCTCAACCAGGTTGCCGGTCAGCTCGCGAGTCAGGCCGGCGCCGAGATTGTCTCGCAGACCACGCCCGCCCATCTCTTTGACGTGGCGGTCAAGTCCGTCGTCTACCGCAAGGGTTCGACGTATTGGCGAGCAGGAATCGAGTTGCTGAAGGACCGGCTGTACACGGTGGTGGCCAAGACGCCGAACGACGACAAGGCGCCGTTCAAGCGACTCGTGGATTCGTTCCGGATCCTCGGCCCCCGCTGAGCTACTGGCCGTCGTTGGTCAACGCGAGGATCTCGTCGCGTCGGAGCTGCCATTCCTCGACGGTGATCGCGTACCGCACGTGGTCCTCGTACACGCCGTCGATCTGGAGGAACCGCAACGACGTTCCTTCTTCGCGCAGCCCGAGTTTGTGGACGACGCGCCGGCTCGCGGTGTTGCGCGGGACGATCGCAGCTTCCATCCGGTGCAAGGTCAGCTCCTCGAATCCGTATTGCAAGATCAGCCCCACTCCTTCCGGGACGTAGCCGTTGCCTGCCTGGCGCTCGTCGACCCAGTAGCCGATCGACGCTGATTGAAACGGACCGCGTTGCACGGTTCCGAGGCTGACCTCTCCGATGAAGTGGTCGGACTCGGCCAGGAACAGACCGAAGCCATAGGCATTATCGAACTGGCGCTGCCGGTCCCACGCGCCACACCGACCGCGGAACGCCTCGGGATCGGCAACCGGGTCAGGCGCACTCGGCTCCGGTGCCGGCTCCCACGGTTGCAGCCAGTCGCGGCTCGCCACCCGGACCTCGCGCCATGCCGGGTAGTCCTGCACGCGGAGCGGACGCAGCAGCACGCGCCGCCCCACCAGTTGCGGGCCGTGATGACGTCTCATGTCGCGGCGGCGATCGCGTCGAGGGCAGACACATCGTCCAAGCCGGACACGTCTCCGGGATCCTCACCGCCCGCGACCGCGCGGATCGTGCGTCGCATGATCTTGTTGCTGCGAGTCTTCGGTAACGCACTCGTGAACCGGATCGCCGACGGCCGGAAGGACTTGCCCAACGCGTCCGCCACTCGGGAACGAAGCTCATCCCTGAGCGCCTCGGTCGGGTCCGTCTCCGGCGCCAACACGACGTAGGCGACCAATGCTTCGCCTTTCAGCTCATCGGGCATCCCGATGGCCGCCGCTTCCACGACGCGGGGATGTCCGACGAGGACCGACTCGACCTCGGCGGGTCCGAGCCGCTTGCCGGCGAGTTTGATCGTGTCGTCCGACCGACCGTGCAAGAACCACTGACCCGCGGCATCGATCGACGCCCAGTCTCCGTGCCACCACACGCCCGGCCACCGCGACCAGTAGGTCTCCAGGTAACGCTCGGGCTCCTTCCACATTCCCCGAGTCATGGCGGGCCAGGGCTTGCGACATACCAACTCGCCGACGACGCCGCGCACCGGCTCGCAGTTGTCGTCCACCACGTCCATCGCGCAGCCGAGCGCGGGTCCGCCGAGCGAACACGGTGCAATGGGTTCGACCACATGCGGGGCCAAGAAACATCCGACCTCGGTCCCACCGCTGACGTTGATTACCGGACACCGGCCGCCGCCGACCTCATTGAAGTACCACCACCACGGGCCTTCGTTCCACGGCTCGCCGGTGGACCCCAGCACCCGCAGCGACGACAGGTCGTGCGCGTGCACCGGATCGTCGCCCTTGGCCATGAGCGCACGGATCAACGTCGGCGACACTCCGAGGATCGAGACGCGATGCCGCTCGACCATGGCCCACAGCCGGTCCGGTCCGGGGTAGTCCGGGGCGCCGTCGTAACAGAACATCGTGGCGCCGAGCGCCAACGTGCCGAAGATCTGCCACGGACCCATGATCCAACCGAGATCGGTGAGCCAGAACAGGACGTCATCACGGTCACCCCCGGTGCCGCGTGATCGGCAATCCGCCTGGAAGCCGACCTCCTCGGCGATCTTCACAAGGAAGCCGCCGTGGACATGTACGACGCCCTTCGGTTTCCCCGTCGTGCCGCTCGTGTACGCGACGAAGAGTGGATGTTCCGCGTCGAGCGCGGCCGCATCGAATCGCGCGGATGGTGCGAGCGCACAGCACTCGGCGAGGGTCAGGTCCCGCCCCGGTGACATCGGCACCGGCGTCCCGAGCCTCGGAACGACGACGACGGTGTGCACACTCGGGACGTGGTCCACCGCGGCGTCGGCCGTCGCCTTCATCGGGACGACCGTCCCGCGCCGCGTGGTTCCGTCGGCCGTCACCAGCACCTTGGCGTCACCTTCTTCGAGCCGTACCGCGACCGCGTCGGCGCCGTAGCCCGAGAAGATCGGCAGGAAGATCGCGCCGAGTTTCGCAACGGCCATTACCGTCGCGACGGTCTCGGGCAGCATCGGAAGGAACACACCGACTGCGTCACCCATCCCCACACCGCGTGCCGCCAACCCACCCGCGATGGCGTCGGTGAGGTCACGGAGCTCGGCGTAGGTCATGGACCGGGGTTCGCCGGTTTCACCCTCCCAGAGCACCGCCGGCCGAGCACTCGATACCGGGTCGTCCGCCCAGCGGTCCACGCAGGCTGCGGCCACATTGAGGCGACCGCCGGTGAACCACGTGGCCCACTCGATCCCGCGTGATTCGTCGAGGACGGTGTCGTACGGCGTCGAGAACGGAATCTCGACGAACCGGACGAACGCGTCCCAGAACCATTCGGGATCCTCGATCGAGCGTTCGCGCAGGTCCTCGAAGTCGGTGAAGCCGTGACGAGCCATGAACCGGCCGACGTTGCTCTCCGTCATCAGCTCGGGCGTCGGGTTCCACGCAGCGGGAGCGGTCTCGGGCACCGGCAGAGGATACCGGCGGGGCGCGCATAGGGTCCTCGCCGTGAGCCAATCCGAACCGCAATCGTCTGCACCCGAACCTACGGGAACGCCATCGCTCGGTGCGGACGTCCTGGCGTGGATGGATCTCGAGATGACCGGCCTGGACACCGCGAACCACACCATCGTCGAGATCGCACTCCTCATCACCGACTCCAACCTCGACGTCATCGACGACGGCATCGATCTCGTTGTCCACGCCACCCCCGACGACCTCGCCAAGATGGACGACTTCGTGCGGACCATGCACACGAAGTCCGGTCTTCTCCCGAAGATCGAGAACTCGACGCTGTCACTCGCCGATGCCGGCACCCAGGTCTTGGAGTACCTGCGCGAACGCGTCACCG
>JANLTQ010000018.1:0-2896 GCA_031363005.1 Acidimicrobiia bacterium
GCCCGTTGAACACCGGCGCGAAGTCGCCAATTGCATCGGGGAGCGGCTGGCTGGACTGCTCGGTTTGCTCCGGCGGCGGCGGCCCAACGTTGAGTGCGCGTGTCGACGCGGTGATTGCATACGTGCTCCTCACCCCGGCGACGGTGGTTGCCCGTACTCGGACCGGCACACCGCCATCGTCGATCCACACGGTGAGTTCGCGGACTCCGACACGGACTGCCACCGACGTGGGGATGTGGGCAAGGAAGCGAGCGCGCGTTGCGCCGGCGACCGAACTCGGGCCGGCCGACTTGAAACGGACTCGATCGTTGTCGCTCAGTCGCTCGAGGAGGCGGGCCGGGTCATAGGGCAATCCCACGTACGCCTGGATGCCGCGGTCGGGGGCACCGAGCGGCAGAAACGGCACCATGCTCGCGCCGCGAAGCACCAAAAGCGGAAAGCCCAGCGTGCCGAGGCCCGGCTCCGTGACCACGGCTCGACGTACCCAAGCGACTGCACCGATGCGTCGGTATTGCACCTCGGCCACCTTGGAGCCGGCGACGACGGGCACCGTGAGTAGGACCTTGTACGGCTGGTACTGAATCTGGCCGGCGATGGTTCCCGAAGCAGCCTCATAGGTGCTGCGACCCTCGAGACGGATGCTGCCCAGATCCCGAATCCGGCGCGCGGCCGCCTTTGGGTCGAACCCAGCATCCGCACTTGGCGCGGAACTCGACGTGCACGCGGCAATGCCAACCGCGATCAGAACTGCGAGCGCGCGAATCGCCCGCAGTGAAGGGTTTGGCATCTCCGCCATGATGCCACCCCCAAAGAGTTCCTAGGTCGCAGGTCTGCGACCCGTTCGGATCTCACGGGAGTTCGGAGTCGACCAGCGTCGTGCTCGCGGAATCGTTCAGTGGAGGTGGGGGGAGTCGAACCCCCGTCTTTCAAGTTGTTGGTGGGACTTCTCCGAGCGCAGCCGGTAGGCGAGTCTCAGATCGACGCCGCCCACCGGCAGTTTGTGTCGATCCCAGCCCCGCTGTGATGTCCCGTCAGGTCACAGGACAAGTCCTGACGGTGAGCCTCTCTGAATGGCGTTCCGGTTCTGGCCGAGTGGCTGGGCCAGGAGGAACGTCGCTACTTATTTCTAAGCAGCGAGTGCGAGGTTGTCCTCGGCATGTGTTTCTGTGTGCCAGCTCTTTAACGACGATCTGACGACGTCGGCTCGCTTCTCCCACCTCGATCCTCAAAATCGAAGCCACGCACCCCCTTGTCAATTGCCGTCTCGATGCGCAGAGACAGCTTGGAGAGTGTACGCCCCGAGCGCCGGGTTCATTCCCCTGGACGCTTTCTGGTCCCGACTCAGCTCGGCAACGTCGGTGGGCAGCGCGCTCCGAACTGAACCGAGCCTGAAGAACAGTGGTTTCCGACGCGACGCGGGAACGCGAGACTGCTGAGCGGCGTTGCAGCAACAACGAGCGCCAGAGAGGAACGCACATGCGTCCGAGTATTCGCTTCGGAAAGATGTTCGGTATCGAGGTCGGGGCCAACTGGTCCGTCCTCGTCATCGCGTCGTTGCTCGCCTTCGAGCTGACGCGCGGCTCCGGTGGTGGAGCGGCCGTCTGGTTCGTCGTGATCCCGATGGTGGCCGTGTTCTTGGCTTCTCTCCTCGCCCACGAGCTCGCGCACTCGGTGATCGCGCAGCGCAACGGTATGCAGGTCAGGGGCATCACGCTCTGGCTACTCGGTGGCGTCGCTCAACTCGGTGGCGCAATGCCATCCGCCGGCGCCCAGTTCCGCATCGCGGCAGCAGGTCCGGCGATGAGTTACGCCTTGGCCGGGATGTTCGCCGGTCTGAGCGTCGTCGCCGGGAGCCTCGGTGTCGGCTCGCTCGTGGTGTCGGCGATCCAGTGGCTCGCGTTCGTCAACGTAGTGCTCGGAACCTTCAACCTCATCCCCGCCGCGCCGCTCGACGGCGGGCGCATCCTCGCCAGTGCGGTGTGGGCCGCAACCCACGACCGCTCGAGGGCGGACATCGTGGCCACTCGAGTGGGACAGGGTTTCGGCGCCCTCGCGATCGGTGCTGGCATCGTGGGTCCGTCGATCGGTATTCCGTTCGTGTCGTTCTGGACCGCGCTGATGGGCTTCTTCGTCTTCCGGACCGCGACCGCCGAACTCCAGAGTGCGCGTCTGGCTGCGGCCGTCGGCGACCACCGCATCGGCGACCTGATGATGGCGAACCCGGAGACCGTTCGTGGCTGGAACACGATCGCCGCCCTCGGCGACGAGTTCGCGAGTACCCCGCCGCGCCACCACATCCTCCCGGTCTTGGGGTGGGACGGCGCGATCGCAGGGGTCGTGACGTTGGAGATGCTCAGCCGGACCGATCCGGCGATGCGTCAATCGTTGCGAGTGCAGGACATCGCCGTGCCGATGACCGCCGTCGGCGTCGCGTCGCCGAGCGACGTCGCGCTCGAAGTCGCGTACCGGATGGGGACGGGACCCGTGCCGGTCATCCTCGTCTTCGACGCCGGTGCATTGGTCGGCATGCTCACGCCGGCCGAACTACGCGGCGACGGGCGTGCGCCCCAGACGGACGCCGCCGGATCTTCCACAACCGGTCCGGCCGGTGGGTCAGTCCCCGCGACCGCGTAGCGCCCGTTCGACGTCGCGCTGCGCGTCCCGTTCGGCGAGGGCGTGGCGCTTGTCGTAATTCTTCTTGCCCTTGGCGAGACCGAGTTCGAGCTTGGCCCGACCGTCCTTGAAGTACACCTTCAGCGGGACGAGCGTCAGGCCCCTTTCCTCCGTCTTGCGCTTGATCTCTTCGATCTCGTGCCCATGAAGAAGCAGCTTGCGCCGGCGCACCGGATCGAGTTCGGCACGGCTGAAGGCGTACGGGATGCACATCCTCCCGTAC
>JANLTQ010000024.1:0-11977 GCA_031363005.1 Acidimicrobiia bacterium
CGTGCCCCACCACCACGAAGCGCGTCTGGTTCTCGGGGTGATCCTCGATGTCCGAGGCCAGCGTCTTGAGCCCGTAGATCTCCGCCGCCAGCTGGTTGCCGATCGCCGCCAGATCGGTCCGCTTCGATCGGGCCACGGTCGCCGCGGCATCGGCCGTCGAGTTCGACGCGACGAAGGTCGCCTTCGGAAGCTTCCGCTTCAGGTATCCACGACACTGGGCCGCGGCGATCGGGAACGACAGGACTTGGCGGATCTCGGCCAGCTTCACACCCGGCTTGACGAACAGCCCGAGCGAAATCGGAAGGTCGACCTCGCGCTGGATGAGCAGGTCCGTCTCGAAGGCCAACGTGTCCAACGTGACCGAGACCGATCCTTCGATCGAGTTCTCGATCGGCACCACGCCCAACCCGGCGGCGTGATCGTTCACCGCGACCAGAACGTCGGGAATCGACGGCAGCGGTTCACGGTCGAGCGCGGCGAGATCGGGCTGGCTGAGCAGCGCTTCCTCGGCGAAGGTCCCATGCGGGCCGAAGAAGACGACGGGAGTCACGACGGCGCATCGTACTGGCGGCCTCACGCGCAACCGACGACCGTTTCGAAGGCGCGGAAGCAGGCAGCCAGACGCGTCAGATGGCGCGGATGTCACGCAGCGCCCGTTTCGGCGCGCGGCGGGGCGCGGACACGCCTTCCCGTCCGAGCAACGCCACCACACGCGCTCGGTGGGGCCGGAACGGTTCCAGGAGTTCGAGCATGCGCGCGTCATCGGCGTCGCGTTCACCCACGAGGTTCCAGCCGACGAACGACGGCAAGTGATAGTCACCGATGATCACCGCGTCCGGATCGCCGAAGGCGAGCAGCGCAGTCATCGTGGCGGTCCACACCCCGATCCCGGGGATCGACACGATGGCCCGTTGGAACTCGGCCGAACCGCGTTCGGCCACCCGCTCGACGGACCCGGCGCGCGCACAGACTGCGCGCACGGTCTCGGCGCGACGCCGCTCGACCCCGCACGCGTGCCACTCGAACGAAGTCAGGGCCGCGAGTTCCGGCGGCGTTGGTGGGAGCATCAGCCCACGCGGACCGGGTGCCCCGTGACCGTGCGCACGGACTAACCGCCGGTACGCACGGTGGGCCTCGATCGACGTGACCTTCTGTTCCAAGATCGTCGGCACGATGATCTCCACCGGGTTCGCCGCGGTCGTGAGTCGCAGTCCTGCGTACCGCCGATGCAGTTCGGCGATTCTTCGGTGCGTCGGGGCGAACTCGTCACCGCGGTCGTGCATGCCGAGCAACGCCGGCGCGTGGTCCAGCAACCAATCCGCGCCGGAGCCGAACGCCTCTACCTCGATCCCGCCGGCCACGGCGGTCAGCCGTTGCGTGCCGGGACCGTCGGGCGTATGCGTCGCGCGCCAGACCTCGCGAGCGCCAAGCGTGATCGTCGGGTCGTACGGGCCGCGACCGAGTCCGGACAACGTGGCGCGTAGCTCACCCGGCGCGTCGTGGGCGATACACCGGGTGCGCGGTGACGTCGTCATGGCGACGAACTCGTCACCGACGCGACGAACGTGGCGGAAAAGGACTCGGCCGGCGCGACGACGGGGTAGTTCCCGGTGACGAGCGCATTGGTCGGCGCGGTCATCGGTTCGAGGCAGCAGAACGCCCTGCCGGCCGGCGCGAAGACCTGAAGAAACGGATATCCGGCGTCGAGATCGACGCGCAACTGTGCACCACGACCGTGCAACGTCATCGATCGACGGTCACCCGCCGCGTTGAAGAGGTCGTCGAACTCGTGATCGGCGAGCGCCACGGTCTCGGCCGGCGCGTGGGAACGCGATCCGGTTGGAAGACCCCGCCGATCCAGCGGCACGCGTTCGAGTTCGGGGAGGTCCAACGTCCACGAGTTCCGCGCGCCCGGAACGCGCCAGTAGGGATGCCAGCCGAAGCAGATCGGAACTGGCGCGTCGGCGCCCGCCACCACGGAGGTCCTGACCTCGAGGCGCGCAGTTCCCACCGCCACCGAAACTTCGATCGCGTGCGGGAACGGGAACGACGCGAGGAGATCGGGATGCGCGCCGAAATCGAACCGGGCGCGCATCCGACCGCGACCCAACGCGACCGTCTCCCATTCCGGACGCGCGGTCATCGTGCCGTGGATCGGGAGTCCGTTCGGGTCCGTGTGCAGCGCGAGTCCGCGTAAGGAGACTGCGGTCTCGCCCACGTTGTACGAGTGACGGGACAAGCGGTTCGCCCAGGGGTACAGCAGCGGGACGGCCGTCGTGTGGCCGGCGCGATACGCCGCGAGTCCCCCGGGCCGCGCCACGAACTCGTGGCCGTTCACCACAAAGGATGCGACGAGCATCCCCAGTTCGGGGACCACGATCACGGTGCTGGCACCCGACCGCAGTTCGACCGCGCCGACCCCCCGCCACGTGATCACGCGCGCACTGCGCGTCATCCAGCGCCGCCCTTGAACCGCACGCGCGTCACGAGGTGATCGACACCTTTCTCGACCACGACCGTCGCCTGTTCGCGCGTCGGTGCGATGCACTCCTCCAGGTTCTGACGGTTGACGGCACCCCACACGTGATGGGCAACGGCGCGGCGGTCGGCGTCGTCAAGCCCCTCGAAGTTCGCGTAGAAGGTGCCCGGCGCCGCAAACGTACAGAGGTGGAGAAAGCGGTCGATGTACCACGATTCGATCACCGGTTCCGGCGCATCGATGTAGACACTCACGTCGAGTTGGTCGGCGAATCGGAGCGCGTTCACGCCCTCCACGATGAGGACTGCGGCGTCGGCCAGGCCGTGCTCGGCACCCGGCACGACGTCGTAGATCTCGTGCGAATACACCGGCACCACCACGCCCTCAGTCCCAGCGCGTGCGGCGAGCAGGAAGGTGCGGATCGCGGTCTCGTCGTAGGACTCGGGAAAGCCCTTCCGCATCGTGAGACCGCGCTGATCCAGATCGGCCGAGGAGTAGAGAAAGCCGTCAGTGGTGACGATTTCGGTCGAGACCGGGTCCAGCAACCGCCTCAGCCGTTCGCTGGTGGTGGTCTTGCCCACACAGACCGCACCCGCAACGCCGACGATCACCACGTTGCCACTCGCAGCGCGCACCCGTTCTCGAATCGCTTCGACCACCGGCTCGTAGCCCGCCGCGTCCACGACCTCGGTTTCGTGGCTCATCACCGGCTCCACTGCTGCTCGATCCGCACGGATTCGACCCGCGCGACCCGCGCCAGTGGCGCTCGACTCCGCTCCTGGTCCTGGCTCATTCTCGTGATGATCCCATCGCCGGCATGACGGTGGGGGAGAATACGGGCAATGCAGACCGAGACTTGGGGTTCATCGACGCGCCTGGACGTCGACGACGTCGTGCCTCTCCGCGCGCCGGCGCGTAACGCGCCGCCGAGTAGCCGCCTGCGGTACGTCCCCGGACTCGACGGCCTCCGCGCGCTCAGCGTGACCGCGGTGCTGCTCTATCACGCCGACGTGAGTTGGATGACCGGCGGGTTTCTCGGCGTCGACGTGTTCTTCGTCATCAGCGGATACCTGATCACGTCGCTGCTCCTGGCCGAACAACGGACACGGGGCGCGGTCAGCCTCGGACAGTTCTACCTTCGCCGCGCCCGCCGGCTCCTCCCCGCGCTGTTCCTGCTGCTCGCCACGGTTTCGCTCTTCACCGTGATCTTCCTGCCCGACGAGATCCGAACCCTGCGAGCCGATGTCGTTGCCGCCCTCGGCTACGCCACGAACTGGTGGCAGATCGTTCAGCATCAGTCCTACGTCGCCGCCCAGGGTCGCCCACCGCTGCTGCGCCACCTCTGGTCACTCGCGGTCGAAGAGCAGTTCTACCTGGTCTGGCCGCTGCTGCTCGTCGGCATGTTCAAGCTCTGGGGCGGCCGACGCCTGCCGATGCTCATCGCCACCGGCGCGGGAATCGCGCTCTCGTTCGTCACGATGTTGGTGCTCTCCTTCTCACACGATTACACCCTCGTCGATCCGTCTCGGGTCTACTTCGGCTCGGACACGCGGATCTTCACGATGCTGATCGGTGCCGCGCTCGCCATGGTCTGGTCACCGTGGCGGCTCGATGCCGACTCCGTACCGCGCCAGGCCCGCCTCGTACTCGATGGCGTCGGCGCTGGCGGGGTGCTCGCGCTCATCGCCATCTTCATGACCGCGCACTACGAGTCGAACGTCCTGTTCCGCGGCGGCTTCCTCGGCGTTGCGCTCGTTGCGGCGCTCGTCATTGCGATTGCGGTGCATCCGGCCTCGCGGCTCGGCACGCAAGTGCTCGCACTCGCGCCGCTGCGATGGGTCGGCGAACGCTCCTACGGCATCTACCTGTGGCACTGGCCGATCTTCATGATCACCCGCCCGGGTCAGGACACCCCCATCACCGGTTTCGCGAATCTTGTGATGCGGCTCGCGCTGACGGTGGGGGCAGCCGAGTTGTCCTACCGATTGGTCGAGGAACCGGTTCGTCACGGCGCAATCGGCCGGTGGATTCACGCGCTGCGCACCACCAGGGGTCCGGACCGAACTCCGCTGTGGCAACAGACGGCTGCGATCGTGAGCGCGGTGGTGATTGCAATCGCAGTGGCCGGAATCGGTCTTGCATCCGGTCAACCGGCCCGCATCGAGTCGGGACTCCGGTTCCTGTCGGTCGAGACCCCCACCACGACGCCGGCCACCACGCCGGCCAGCACCGCCCCACCGGCAACGACGGTTCCGGGCGCAGCTCCCACGACACCGACGACCACTCCGCCTCCGCCCCCACCCGCGCCGGCCGTGACCGCGATCGGTGACTCGGTGATGAAGGGTGCCGAGGCCGCGCTGCGCGAAAAGATCCCCAACATCTCTGTGGACGCCGCCATCAGCCGCCAGTTCGGCAACGCCATCGACCTCATCCGCGCCCTGAAGGACTCCGGTCAGCTCGGCCCGGTGGTGGTGATCCACCTCGGCACGAACGGGCGAATCACCGACGGACACATGGACGCGCTGAAGCCGCTCCTCGCCGACCGCCAGCGCGTGATCTTCTTGAACGTCAAGGTCCCGCGCAGTTGGGAAGCCGGCGACAACGAAGTCCTCCAGCGCAAGATCCCAGAGTTCGGCAACGCGGTCCTCATCAACTGGAACGGTGAAGGATCCCTGCACCCCGAGTACTTCTACGACGACCACATCCATGTCAACGGCACCGGCATGATCCGCTACGCCGAACTCGTAGCGTCCCAGATCAACCCCTGACTCCACTTTACGAACGAGGATTCCTCTCTTGGGTGTGTTGATCCATCCGGTGAACGACGTGGCATCGCTGCTCGACCTCGAGCGGGTGAAACCCGATGCGTTCCTCGCGGCCGGCCCGAACCTCGGGTGGGGTCGTATCTACGGCGGTCAAGTGGTAGCCCAGGCCCTGCGCGCCGCCGGCCTCACCGTCGACGCTGCGCACAATGTCCATTCACTGCACGCGTACTTCGTGCGCGCGGGAGATGAGCGCGAGCCCGTGCTCTACGAAGTGGAGCGCGTGCGCGACGGTCGTTCGTTCACCACGCGCCAAGTGGTTGCGTACCAAGCCGGCGGCGCAATCCTCAACCTGATCGCCAGCTTTCAGGCCGACGAAGCCGGCGAAGATGCCCAAGCCATCGGACCGCCCGAGAACGTCGGCCCGCCGGACGACTACCCCGAGGCCCCGACCGATCTGTTCTTCGACCACCGGATCGTCCGCACCCAGAAGAATCCGTTGCCGGAACAGTTCACGTGGATGCGCGTCGACGAAGACCTGGGCACGGACCCGATGGTGCACGCGTGCGCGCTTGCGTACATGTCCGACGAAGACCTGTTGGGGGTCGCGGCGCTCCCGCACAGTCACGGCGGGGATTGGGACACACTCATGTGTGCCAGCCTCGACCACGCGGTCTGGTTCCACCGCCCGGTACTCGCGACCGAGTGGCTGCTGTTCGCGCTCTCCGGCCACGGCGTGGCGAACGCGCGCGGCATGGCGGTCGCCCGAGTGTTCACCGAGTCCGGCGAACACGTCGCCACGGTCGCGCAAGAAGGACTCGTCCGCGTCCGACGGTGACCGCGGTGGTCAGACCCGGATCGTCGGCCCCGCGGTCGTCCGGCTCGAGGTCACTACGGCCGCGACCACGGGCTCTCACCGCATACGCGATGCACCTGCAGACGCCGCGACCAGCACGTTCGCGTCTCGTCGCCAGTGGGCGAGGGGGGACTTGAACCCCCACATCCTTTCGGACACAGGCACCTGAAGCCTGCGCGTCTGCCAATTCCGCCACTCGCCCGAGTGGAGCGCCGAGGTTAGCAACCGTCCCGTCGGCCACATCCGACTGGCCCTTCAGCGCCGCGAGATCGCGAGGCGTGGGCCGTACACTCGACCGTATGGGTGTGCAGGGATTCGAGCGTCGGCTCGAGCGAATGGTCGAAGGCGCGTTCGGCAAAGCCTTCCGCAGTGGGTTGCAGCCGGTGGAGGTCGCACGGCGGTTGCTGCGCGAGATGGACGCCAACCGCACGCTCGGCGTGCGCGGCACCGTGGTCCCCAACCACTTCACGGTGGTGCTCTGCACCGAGGATGCGCTGCGCTTCGACGACTACGCCGACGTGCTCGAGACCGAGTTGGCGACCGAAGCCCGCGACCACGCCCGCACCGAGGACTACCACTTCATCGGGCCGGTGACGGTCCGGTTGGTAGAGGATCCCGATCTGCGCAAGGGCGATCTCGAGATCGAGGCCCTCCGTAAGGAGGGCGACGGTGGCCGGATCGGCGTCCTCGTTCTCACTGACGGTCAACGGCTGTCCCTGGGCGACGCGATCTTCTGCATGGGCCGCCTCCCCGAGTGCGACCTGAAGATCGACGACGCCCTCGCCTCCCGCCGCCACTGCGAGATCCGTCCCGAACCGGACGGCTACCGGCTCGTGGATCTCGGGTCCCTCAACGGCACCACCGTGAACGGCTCGAAGGTCAAGGAGCACCTGCTCGCCGACGGCGATCTCATCGGCGTCGCCGCGGTTGCCATCCGTTTCGAAGCCTCGTAGCCGGGAGCTGACGAGTGCCCGAAGGTGTCCTGACGGTCCTGAAGTTCTGCTTCCTCGCGCTCATCTATCTGTTCTTGTTCCGCATCGTGCGGACCGTGCTCGCCGAGCTCCGACCGGCCAAGATCCCGGTGCCCGAGGCACTCCTGGCCGAGGCCGCGGCGCCCGTCGGTACCGCCGCTGCGGCCGCATCTTCGAAACGTGATCGGTCTCGACATTGGGATCTCGTGATCGTCGCGCCACCGAGCCGGGTGGGCGAGACCTACACCGTCGACGAAGAACTCACCGTCGGCCGCGGTGCCGGTTGTGCCGTCGTGCTGCCGGACGACACGTTCGTGTCCCAGGTGCACGCCCGCGTGTTCACGCGAGGAAGTGATCCCTACATCGAAGACCTCGGCTCCACCAATGGCACCACTCTGAACGGCGAGGCGATCACCGAACCGACGCGTCTGCGGCGCGGCGATCGCGTGCAGTTCGGCGAGACGGTCATGGAACTGGTCCGATGAAGATCGTCAGCGGCGCGGCTACCGACACTGGTCAAGTCCGCGAGGGCAACGAGGACTCCTATCTCGTCGACCGTCGACTCGAACTCTTTGCCATCGCCGACGGCATGGGCGGCCATCGCGCCGGCGAGGTGGCCAGCGCCACTGCGCTCGAGGGACTGCAGGCGGCCGTCGACTCCGGCATCGCCGTCGGTGACGCCGTCGGGCGCGCCAACACTGCGGTCTGGGATAAGGCCTCGGCCGATACGTCGCTCGCCGGCATGGGCACCACGCTCACGGCCGCCTGGTCCGACGGCACCACACTGACGGTCGCCCACGTCGGCGATTCGCGTGCCTACCTCCTCAGGGACGACACGCTGCAGCGAGTCACGGTGGACCACAGCCTCGTGGAGGAACTGATCCGCGACGGCAGGCTCACCGAGGAACAGGCGTCGGTGCATCCGCAGCGTTCGATCATCACGCGTGCGCTCGGGGTCGACTCGACAGTGGACGTCGACGTCTACTCACTCGTGTTGCAACCGAACGATCGCGTGATGTTGTGTTCGGATGGGCTGACGTCCATGGTCCGGGCCAACGGCATCGCCCAGATCTTGCGGGGCGAGCCCGACCCGACCGCCGCTGCCAACGCGCTGGTGGACGCCGCCAACGAGGCCGGCGGTGACGACAACATCACCGTGCTCGTGCTCGACGCCCGCGCCGACGGGGTCGATCCGCTGCCCCGTTCGGTCGCCGCGTCCATCGGTGTCACCCCGGGCGGTGCCGAGAGCGCCGGCAGTTCCGAGGCTGCCGGCGGTGCGGCCGATCCGACGTCGGGCGAAGTGGTCCCGACCGCGGCAGTCACCGTCGTGACCCAGACCACCAGCCGCGACACCACTGCGGCCGCGCCCGCCGACCCGGTGGAACCCGACCGCGTTGCACTGCCGCGCGACACCGCCGGGTACCGGCCGCGCGCCGCCCGGCGCGGGAGGGGCCGACGCGCCGGCCGCGGTATCGGCCGCCTGCTGCTCTTCGCGGTGCCGATCCTCGTGATCCTCGCCGTCGCGGTCGGCGCGATCGGGTGGTACGCCCGCAACTCCTACTTCATCGCGTTCGACGCCAACGGTCGGGTTGCGCTCTACCAGGGGCAGCCCGACGGGATCCTGTTCTGGGATCCGAAGCTGGAGACAACCACGGCCATTCGTGAGCAGGACCTCACGGCGGTCGGACGCCGAGCCGTACGCCAGCGTCGGGACGACTTCAACAAGCTCGCCGACGCGAAAAGCTTCGTGAAACGCGAGACCACGACGACCACGGTCACCACCACACCCAGCACGACGTCCACGACGCTGCCCGCGGGCACGCCACCCGGCGCTTCGCCCACCGCACCGACGCCGAGCCCGACCTGATCATGAGTGGTCCCCCCTCCGCGCTGTCGCGGTTTCGTCGTACTCGCGAGCTCAGCCTCGGCGTGCTCGCACTGCTCATCACCGCGGGCGGCTACGTGCTGTTGTCGCTCTCGGAGGCGCCCGCGATGCCTGCGCACGTGTGGGGTTTCCTCGGCGCGATCGTCGGCCTCTTCGGTTGCGCGCACGTCGCGGTGCGCCGGTTCGCGCCACGTGCGGATGCGACGCTGTTACCGATCGCCGCGCTCCTGCTCGGTATCGGATTCATCATGATCTCGCGGTTGGACCTGAACGCAACGAAGGACGATCCAGCCGTCGGACCGGCCCAGGCGGTTTGGATTGCGATCGGGATTGCGACGTTTGTCCTGACGCTGGTGATCGTCCGCCATGCCCGATCCTTGGCGCGCTACCGCTACACGTTCCTGCTGCTCGGCGTGGCCGCGCTGCTCGTTCCGCTCATCCCCGGTCTCGGTGCGCAGATCAACGGCGCCCGACTCTGGATTCGGATCGGTGGGCTCACCTTCCAACCGGGCGAGCTGGCGAAGGTGGTGCTCGTGATCTTCTTCGCCGCTTACCTGGTGGAGAAGCGCGAGCTGCTGAGTTCAGGGAGCCGCCGATTGGGCCGGCTGTATCTCCCAGATCCGAAGCATCTCGGCCCGCTGCTCGTCCCGTGGGGCGTGGCCATTCTGATCATGGTGCAGCAGAAGGACTTGGGATCCTCGCTGTTGTTCTTCGCCGTCTTCGTGGCGATGCTCTACATCGCGACTCTGCGCAGCGCCTACCTGCTCGCCGGTGTCACGCTGTTTGCCGGCGCGGTGACGATCGCGTACCAGGCGTTCTCCCACGTGCAAGAACGCGTGAGCGTCTGGATCAACCCCTGGAGTGATTCCCAGGATCAAGGGTTTCAGCTCACCCAGAGCCTGTTTGCGTTCGGCAGCGGCGGGTTCGCCGGGCGGGGCATCGGTTTGGGCAACCCGAACATCATTCCGGTCAACCGATCGGACTTCATCTTCGCGGCGCTCGGTGAAGAGCTCGGCCTGATCGGCACCATCGCGATCATCGGCGCGTTTCTGCTTCTCGTCGGCAGCGCGTTCCGCATCGCACTGCAGTCCGAGCGGCCGTTCTCACAACTCTTCGCCGCCGGGCTGGCCACGATCCTCGGGGTGCAAGCGTTCGTCATCATCGGTGGTGTCACCCGAGTCATCCCGCTGACCGGCGTCACGTTGCCGTTCGTCTCCTACGGCGGATCGTCGCTCATCGCGAACTTCGTCATCCTCGCGTTGTTGCTGCGGATCTCGGACGAGAGCGCGGCCGACGCCGAGGCGAAAGCTGCGGGTGCCGCGCGTCTGCTCGCCATCGAATCGACCCACGCATGAACGTGGGGATCCGCCGCGTCGGCATCGCGGTCATCGTCCTCATGCTGTTGCTCGTCGGCCAGCTCACCTACCTCCAGGTGGTCGACGCGAAGCAACTCTCGCACGACCCGCGCAACGGACGCGACCGGTTGAAGGATCTCCGCGCGCCACGCGGGACGATCATCAGCGAGGACGACCAGATCCTCGCCGTGTCGAAGCCGAGCAACGACGAGTATGCGCTCCAGCGCGAGTACCCACTCGGCGCGTTGACGTCCCAAATCGTGGGCTACCAGTCGATCGTCGTCGGTACCTCCGGGCTGGAGCGCACCTACAACGACGTCCTCACCGGGCGGAGTCGTACCGTCATCGGGCTGCGTGACGTCGCCGACTTCCTGCGCGGTACCAGGCGGGTGGGCAACCTCCGCACGAGCTTGCGGGTCGACGTGCAACTCAAAGCGAAGCAGGCGCTCGCCGAACAGCGCGGCTCCGTGGTGGTGCTCGAGCCGAGCACCGGCCGGATCGTGGCGATGTACTCGAACCCCACGTTCGACCCGCAGCCGCTCGCCGGGCACACGACCACCCCCGTGCAGCAGTACTTCGACCTCCTCACCAACGCCGACGGCAACCCGGCGCTGCCGCGCGCCTACCGCGAGATCTATCCCCCCGGCTCGACCTTCAAGGTCGTCACCGCGACCGCGGCAATCGATGCTGCGCTCGTGCCCGCCGATCGACGCTTTCCCACCAATCGATCCCTTCCCATTCCCCAGGCACCCAACAACGCCATCAGCAACTTCGGGGGGAGTTCGTGCGGCGGCGACTTCCTCACGGTGTTCACCAAGTCGTGCAACACGGCCTTCGCCCAACTCGGCCTCGACCTCGGCAATCAGTTCGCGCCGGCGATGCAGAAGTTCGGCGTCTACCAGCCACCCCCGCTCGACATCGCGCCCGGTGCGGTCGCGAGCACCGGTCCCGCATTCGGAAGCTTCGAGCAGAACAAGCCGCGGTTCGCGTTGGCCGGTATCGGCCAGGGGGACGTGTTCACCACCCCGCTCCAGATGGCGCTCGTCGCGTCCGCCATCGCCAACCAGGGCGTCATCATGAAACCCCACGTGGGCGTGGCGGTCACCGACGACCAGGGCAAGCTCAGCGCACCGATCAAGGACCAAGTCTGGCGCCGTGCCACGTCGGCGGCGACCGCCGCGACCGTGCGCGACCTGATGATCAACGTGGTGAAAAGTGGAACGGGCAAGGCCGCCCAACTCCCGGGCATCACCGTCGCCGGCAAGACCGGCACCGCCCAGACGACTCCGGACAAAAACCCGCACGCGTGGTTCATTGCGTTCGCGCCGGCTGAAGCACCGCGCTACGCGATCGCCGTGATCGTCGAGAACGGCGGGAGCCAGGGTGGCGACGCCACCGGTGGCCACCTCGCCGCGCCGATCGCGGAGCAAGTGTTGCGGTACCTGCTCGTGCCCGGGACCGCGCCGTGACTGCTCCCGGGCGAATCGACCCCCACTACCGTGATGAGATCTGATGGCTGATCCCACCGAATACGCCGACCGCTACGAGATCGTCCGCGAAATCGCGCGCGGCGGGATGGCGAACGTCTACTTGGCACACGACAAGAAGCTCGATCGTCCCGTGGCGCTGAAGGTGCTGTCCGCCGAGCTCTCCCGCGACCCGGCGTTCG
>JANLTQ010000037.1:0-2704 GCA_031363005.1 Acidimicrobiia bacterium
GTGCAGCGAGTTCGGTCGCGTCTGCACCGTCGGCGAGGAGCGCGCGGGCGATGGCGGCGAGGACGGCGATGTCCGCACCCGGACGGATCGGCACGTGCTCGTCGGCGATGGCGGCGGTCTCGGTTCGGCGCGGGTCCAGGACCCACACCTCGCCGCCGCGACGGCGGTACTCACGGATCCGGCGAATCGGATCCGCGAACGCAGTGCCGTATCCGTGGGACACCACTGGATTGGTGCCGACGAGTACCAACAGACCAGGTTCATCCGGATCCCACACCGGGTTGAGCATCGGTTGGCCGGTCACCAGTTCGGCGGCTACGAGCACCGGCGCGTTGTCCACCGTGACCGCAGTGAAGAACGAACGACTCCCGATGGCGGGGAGCCACTGACTCGCCGCCACCTGACCGGCCGCGTCGTAGGCCAGCCCGGTGGCGAGGTAGAGGCCGATGGCGTCGGCACCGGACTGATCGCTGACGCCGCCGAGCGCGTCGGCGAGGTCGGCGAGCAGATGGTCCCACGTGGTGAGCGCACCGCGAACTCGAGGTTGGCCCAGGCGGTTCGCGCCGTGGTGCCACTCGGGTAGGCCGCGACCCTTCGAGCAGGTGTACCCGCGGGAGACGGGATGGTCCAGGTCGCCGCGCACCCGCTCGACGCGATCGCCGTCGACCGACACGATGATGCCGCAGGCGGCCGCGCAGATCCGACAGAACGACGGTTGCTCACGCAGCACGGCCGCACCCTACGGCGCGACGGTGGCCTCCAACGCGCGCACCAACGGCCACGCGCCGTCGGTCGAGTTCGAGATCACCGTCGTGGTGAGGTCACGACTCCGGTCATGGGTGCTCCGAAACGAGACGCCGGCGTCGCACCCTTCGAGACTGACGCGACTGTCGGTCGGATCCAACCAGAACCCGAGCCCGTACCGTTTGCCGGTTGTGGGTTCGGTGCTCCGGGGCGTCACCATCGCGGCCGCGACGTCGGTCGTCACGATCGAACCGGCGAAGAGCGCCCGCCAGAGTTCGGCGATGTCGGCTGCGGTCGAGGACATGCCGCCGTCACCACTCCCCCCGCGCGGGAGATTGTCGGTGTTCGGACGCCCGTCGGAGAGATACCCGATGGCGACGTCAGGAGGGAGATGGTTGACGTCGAGGAACGCGGTCGACCCCAGGTTGGCGCGATTGGTGACGTGGGTATGGACCAGATCCGGGAAGTCCGTCCCGGTGACCCGTTCGCACATCAGAGCGAGGAGCACATAGCCGCCGTTGCAGTACGAGAACTTCTGATCGGGGGAAAACTTCTGCGGTCGGCCACCGAGCAGGGGCAGGTAGTCGGCGGTGCGAGCGAGGTCCTGCGCTCGGATCGGGAACGGCCACTCCTCGGTGTCGGTCTCCAGGTCTTCGTCGAGGTAGTCGCCGATACCAGACCGATGCGCGAGCAGGTCCTCCACGGTCACGCCCGAGTCGACGAGCGGGAGATCCGTACCAAGGATCGATCGCGCGGTCGTGGCGAGGTCGAGGCGGCGATCGTCGATGAGCCGCATCACGGTGAGGGCGGTGAATGGTTTGGCCCCGCTGGCGAGTCCGAACCGAGTGCTCGGAGTGTTCAACCGCGACGCTTCGCGATCGGCGAACCCGTAGGCCGCTTCGAACGCGATCTCGTCGCCGACGCGGACCGACACCACTCCGGAGAAGTCCGTGGCCAGCGCACGTCTTTCGACGGGGCGCAAGTCGGTGGGGTTCATACGTCGAGGGTACGCGTCGAACGTCCGGCCCCGTCCGGAATTGCGCGCGGCCGACCGCAACGCTCGGCAATGATTCGCGCATGCTGATCCATGGTGTCGACCGCGGCTCCGAATCGGAATGGCGATCGTTCGTCGCCGCCCATCCCTTCGGCCAACTGGTTGCCAGCGGCCGGAATCGGGACGTGCCCGTTGTCGTCCCCACCCAATACGTCCTGCAGGGCGACGAGGTGGTGTTGCACCTCGCGCGCGCCAACCCGGTGTGGGCCGCAATCGACGAGAACCCGATGGTCATGGTCAGCGTGGCCGGTGACTGGGCCTACGTGCCGTCGAGTTGGAAGGTGATCGGCGACGAAGATCCCCGCTTCGGGATACCGACCACCTACTACGCGGGGGTGCAACTCATCGGGGTTGCCCGCGCGTATGACGCGGCGGAGGATGTGGGTGCAGTCCTGCGTGCCCAGTTGGAGTCGGTGCAACCGGACATCGAGGTGGTCGATCCGATCGAGCACGGACTGAAGTTGCGCGCCATTCGCGGTCTAAGAATCGAAGTCAGTGAAGTACGCGCCAAGTTCAAGTACGGGGGCAACGTGGATCGCGAGCATCGGCTCGCCGTCGCGGCGCGTCTGGAGGCGCGTCGGGCGCCGGGCGACGGGGCCGCGCGAGCACACCTCGTCCGGCGCCTCGAGCAGGCGGACGGCTGAGGCGGATTCGTCTACCGAGCGCGCACCGACGTGACGATGACCGGCCCGGTCGTGGTCGTCGTAGTGGTGGGCTCGACCGGCGCGGGCGGGAGGATTCCGCACGAACGCAGCGCCGCAACGAACTGCGCGCGCACGGCCGGGTCGTGGAAGTCGAGGCGGGGCTCGTCGGGTCCGAAGCCGAAGCCGAGATCGGCCATGCATTGGCGCTGCGCGTCGGTCACGACCGGATCGTGTCCTCGACCGCGGTGGCGATGATGGCCGT
>JANLTQ010000062.1:0-3856 GCA_031363005.1 Acidimicrobiia bacterium
TATTCGAGAACGTGGGTATGGCAACTGGCATCATGCCGGTGACGGGAATTCCACTTCCGTTCATGAGCTACGGCGGATCGTCGGTCATCGTGTCGTTTGCGTGCATTGGCTTGGTCGGCAATGTACGAATGAGGAGATTCAGTTGAACCGTTTTTCCGCTCTTGCGCCTGCGGCGCAGGCCGCTCGGGCCCCACTCGGCGGTCCATCGGCTGCCAGCGCGAGATCCATCGCCTCGCTTCGGTTTTCCGCTCGCGGGTCTGCGGCTCTGTTGTGCGTGCTGATGTTGGCGGCATGCAGTAGCGGCAGTTCGACTCGCGCCGCGGCGCCCGTTCACCGGGCCCGGAAGGCGCGGACCACCACCACCACCACTTCGAGTACGACGACCACGACGTTGGCGCCGAGCACATCCACCAGCGCCACCACTGCGCCGTTCAACGGGTTGCGCCCGGGAGACTCGGGAGCGGCCGTCACTGCTCTGCAGACTCGACTCGCCGAACTGAAGTACGACGTCGCACCGGACGGGAAGTACAGCAGCTCGACCATGCACGCGGTCATGGCGTTTCAAAAGGTCAATGGACTCGGCCGTGACGGCGTGGCCGGTGCGACCACGCTCGCGAAGCTGGCCACCCCATCGATCCCCGGTGCGCTCGTGGGCGGTGGCGGCGCAACGCGCGTCGAGGTCGACGTCGCCCGCCAGGTGCTCTTCTTCTACAAATCGAACGCGCTCTACCGGATCGTGTCGGTCTCCACCGGAAGCGGTGAACGCTTCTGTGTGGAGGGTCGCTGCGCAACGGCCGTCACCCCCGGCGGTTCGTATCGCGTTTCGGGCAAGGTCGGCGGTTGGCAGACCGGCAAACTCGGACGGCTCTACAAGCCGTCGTACTTCAACGGCAACATCGCCATCCACGGCGCACTCTCGGTACCGGGCGGTCCGGCTTCGCACGGTTGCGTCCGGGTGCCGATGAACTCCGCAGATTGGATCTTTGGATCCCTCCCATCCGGTACTCCGGTGTACGTGTTGAACGGGTCGAATGCTCCGGCTCCCTTCTCGGATACGCCGCCGCCGACGGTGCCACCCACCGTGGCGCCGACGATCCCGCCGACGCAACCGCCTCCGACGTCGACCAGCACGACCACCACGAGCACCTCGACGACGTCGACCACGACCACGACGACCGCGCCTCCCGGTCCCTGACCGGACCCGAACCACACCGGACCGCACCCCAAACCGCACGGGCATTGCGCACGGGCCCGGATCGGGTGAAGGTGGCGAGTATCATCGGGCCGTCATGACCAGCCTCTGGCCGCGGATCGAACCGCTCCTGGCCGGGGTCGAGAAGCCCGCCCGGTATATCGGGATGGAGCGTGGCAGCCAGGTTCCGGTTCACCGGCCCGGCTCGGTCTCGTGGCTCCTCGTCTACCCGGATACGTACGAGATCGGGTTGCCCAACCAGGGCCTCCAGATCTTGTACGAAATTCTGAACGAACGCGACGACGCCGTCGCCGAACGGTCCTACGCGCCTTGGCTCGACCTCGCCGCCGCGCTCCGTGAGCATGCGGTGCCGCTGTTCTCGGTGGACACCCACCGCGCCGCGGGTGACTTCGACATCGTGGCGTTCAACCTCTCGGCCGAGCTCGTCTATACGAACCTGCTGGAGTGCTTGGATCTTGCGGGCATCCCGATTCGCTCGGAGCAGCGCTCCGAGACGGACCCGTTGGTCGTTGCCGGCGGCCACTCCGCGTTCAACCCGGAACCGATGGCGGACTTCGTCGACGCGTTCGTGATCGGCGATGGTGAAGAACCCGTCGGGGAAATGACCGAATGCGTGCGTTCGTGGCAGGGCGGCGGTCGTCCGGGCGGACGGGTCGGCATACTGCGCGCGTTGGCGGCGGTTCCCGGTGTCTACGTGCCGTCGATGTACTCGGTGGAGTTCGACGGTCCGGCGCTGCGCTCGGTGACCCCGCGCTACTCCGACGTCCCTGCGGTGGTGGACAAGCGCACTGTCGCTGACCTCGCCGATTGGCCGTACCCGAAACAGCAGCTCGTCCCGTTGATCGAAGTCGTGCACGACCGGCTCAATGTGGAGCTGTTCCGTGGCTGCACACGCGGATGTCGTTTCTGTCAGGCCGGGATGATCACTCGCCCAGTGCGCGAGCGTCCCACTGAGCAGGTGCGGAGCATGGTGGCGAACGGCTTGCGACGCACGGGCTACGACGAAGTCGCGCTCACGTCGTTGTCCAGCGCGGACTTCAGTGGGATCGACAACCTCGTGTCGGATCTGGTGAACGACCAAATCGGTTGCGGCAACGTCGGCGTGTCCTTGCCGTCGTTGCGGGTCGACGCGTTCACGGTTGGCATCGCGAGTGAGATCCAGAAAGTTCGCCGCACCGGCCTGACCTTCGCGCCCGAGGGCGGTTCGTGGCGCCTGCGTCAGGTCATCAACAAACTGATTACCGAAGAGGACCTGTATTCAGCGGTGGAGGGCGCATATTCGCAAGGCTGGCGGCGGGTGAAGTTGTACTTCCTCGTCGGCCTGCCGACCGAGATGGACGAGGACACCCTCGGTATCGCCGAACTCGCACGCAACGTGGTCAAGGTCGGCAAGCAGTACACGAAGCAGGCGAGTTGCACCGTTTCGGTCGGCGGATTCGTGCCGAAGGCGCACACGCCGTTCCAGTGGTTCGGCCAGAACGGCACCGACGAACTGCACCGCAAGATCAACATGCTGCGTGACGATCTACGCAAGACTGCGGCCACGGTGCGGTGGCACGACCCGAAGGCCACGTTCGCCGAAGGCATCGCATCGCGTGGCGACCGCCGGATCGGTGCGGTGATCGAGCGCGTGTGGCGAGCCGGTGGCACCTTCCAAGAGTGGTCGGAGCACTTCCAGCTCGGACGCTGGCTCGACGCAATGGCGGCCGAGGGACTGGATCCCGATTGGTTTGTGACCCGTCACCGGACCGAAGACGAAGTGCTTCCGTGGGACCACATCGCGGCGGGCCTCCATCGCGATTTCCTCTGGCAGGACTGGCAGGCATCGCTCCAGGCGCATGGACTCCCCGATTGTCGGTGGACGCCGTGTTACGACTGCGGAGTGTGTACCGACTACGCGCTCGAGCATGTGGTGGCATCCTCGGTTCCCCCGGCCGGCGGCAGCCAGGGAACTGGCCAAGACCTCACCCTCGGCGGCGCCGTCCCGGTCATGCTGTCGCCCACACGAGTTCCATCTTGAGGGGGGAGGCGGGGTTTCCGGTGCGGGTGCACTTCACCGAGTTCGGGAAAGTGCGCTTCATCTCCCATCGGGACGTCGCGCGCGCGTTCGAGCGCGCGTTTCGGATCGAGCAGCTTCCGTTGGCGTTCACGCTCGGGTTCTCACCCCGACCCAAGGTGAGTTTCGGATTGGCGTTGTCGGTCGGTCACGAGTCCGACGCCGAGTATCTCGACTTCGAGTTGGCGGAGGAGATTCCACTGGCGCCGCTGGCGGCGGCGTTGTCGGCGGCGCTCCCGGAGGGGATCGACGTTCCCGCCGTGGTCGCGCTGGCCGACCGGGCGCCGGCGCTGCAAGAGGCCGTGAGTGCGGTTGAATGGAACATCGAACTGACGGTGGACGGCGAGGTCGCACGAACGCAGACGATCACGCCCGAGATCGTCGAGCAACGGGTCGAGGCGCTCATGGCGGCTCCGACCCTCGTTCTCGAACGCGTGCGCAAGGGGCGTACCGCTTCGGAGGACATCCGACCGGCGTTTCGGCGGATGACCGTTCTCGGTCCGACTGAGAGCGGGATATTGGTTGGGGCCGAGCTGGCAACTCGACCGATGAGCGTGCGACCAGCGGAACTGGTCGCGGCGCTCGGC
>JANLTQ010000115.1:0-1526 GCA_031363005.1 Acidimicrobiia bacterium
AGCTCGCTTCCGTTCTGACCGACGAGTTGGAGCACCGGCGCCACCAAGCCTCGCCGGTCGATCAACACGATCTGCTGCTCGGTGGGTTGGTCCTCGCAGACGTAGATGTCGCCCTGGTGCGTCACCACGATGTTGTCCGGCTCGCCGAGGACACCCGCCGGGTCCGCGAGTGCGTCGTAGACGAGCCGGAGGCGACCGCTCCGCGGGTTGAGTCGCCAGACGCGGTGGTCACGCTTGGTGACGAAGGTGACGGTGCCATTGATCCACCAAATGCCCTCGCCGCCCGCGAACGGCGTGGTCTCGGGTACCTGCAGGCGCGTCGGGACGGTGGCGGCCGACGGATCCGGGATCGGGAGCCAGTCGACGTTTCGGTCGGCGTCCACGCGCGCCGCGCAGAGTGTGCCGTGGCCCAGGTCCCCCGGAACCGTTGCGGTGAACCGATAGAGCCGACCATCGGGTTGGTCCTCGGTCAGGTAGACGTGGCGACGGTCGGGGCTGACCGCTGCGGCTTCGTGAGAGAACCGGCCGAGTGCGAGACGTTCCCGCGCCGGCGTGGATCCCGTCGGATCGCATTCGAACACCCGCCCTCCTTCGCGCTCCTCGCACGACAGCCAGGTGCCCCATGGTGTTGGTCCGCCGGCACAGTTGCGAGAGGTGCCCGTCAGGATGGGATACGCGTCGCGCACGCGGCCGACGCGGTCGAAACGGATGGCACCGGCGCCGCCGTCGTCCACGCCGAACGTCTCGCTGTTCGACACGTAGATCCAGCCACCATCACGCGTGGCGAAGCACGCACCGCCATCGGGGAAGCGGTGCCACAGGTACCCCGATGCACCGACGGATTGACCCTGGCGCGCCACGACCCGAGACGTGAAGCCCGGGGGAAGGGCGATGCCATTGGCGTCGGGCGGACCGAGCGCCCTCGGAGCGCGCCGACGCTGCTCCCCCGCAGCGAGCACGGCGCTCGGATTCGCCCCGAGCGCAACGGCCAACGCGGCGCTGGAACTGAGGAACGTGCGACGACTGACGCTCATGGCGGACCCCCGACGCGGCTCTGGTTGCCGCGAACTCCCCGAGAGGATAGATCGCTCCTGACGTGCAGGTGACCGCCGTGCAAGCGGCGCTGTGTCCATTGGCTCACTTCCGCAATGCATGCATCAGTCGAAGCCGGCGAGACCATCCGAGTCATTCGGACCGGGATCGCCTTCGAGGCGACGGGATATGTGGGCTGTCGCCGTGGGAGGGGGGAGGGGGAGCGGATCCCGCGCCGAACTCAAGCGGCCAAATCACTGAGACCATCGGGTTCCTGACTCGACGGCGGCAGCCATCAAGAAGGACGCCCGACGCCCGTTGACAGCATGTATCACGTTCTGTCATACTGACACAATGGCGAGAGCGATTTCCGTGCGGCTCGATGATGAAGCAGACCAGGCCCTGCGAGCGCTTGAAGCATCGGGGCTCAGCCGGTCGGACGCGATCCGCAGTTCATTGCTCGCTTCTGCGCGACGGATGCGTCGCGGCAAGGA
>JANLTQ010000129.1:0-1509 GCA_031363005.1 Acidimicrobiia bacterium
CGACCACCTGTTCTTCGAGCATCTCAAGCAGCCGTGCGGTCGTCGCGGTGGTGGCAAACGCATCCTGTTCGGCGGCGAGCCGACTCACGCCGCCGACGTACAGGTGATCCGAGACATGGCGGGCCCGGGTCGTGACGGCCCGCACCGCGTCGGCGAGGAGCGTGTCCGACTCCGGATCGCCGGTCGGCGCGAGCGTGGCATTCGGGGCCAGCGTTCCACCGCGCAACGCAACGTCGAACGCGGCGGAGGCCCGATGCAAGGGTTCGCCCTCGAGGTCCGAGCGCAGCACTTCACGTTCGACGGTTCCGTTCCCGAGCACCACGACCGCCAGCACGGTTCCCGGTTCAATCGCGACGAGTTGTGCCGTTCGTACCCGTACCGCGTCGGCATCGGGACCGACGACCACGGCGGCGTGGCTCGTGAGCTTGGCGAGCAGCTGACTCGTCTCGTGCAAGAGATCCTCGAGCGCACGATGGGTGGACGCGAAGAAATCCGCGACCGCCCGGCGCTGTCCGACCGGGAGCCCACCCGCGGCGGTGAAGTGGTCGACGAAGTACCGGTAGCCCTGATCCGTCGGGATCCGACCGGCGGACGTGTGCGGCTGGGCGAGGTAACCCTCCCGTTCGAGCTGGGTCATGTCGTTGCGCACGGTGGCACTCGACACCCCGAGATCACGCGACTCGGTGACCGTCTGGGAGGCAACGGGCGCGGCGGTGCGGACGTACTCCTCCACCACCGTCTTGAGCACCGTGGCTCGACGTTCGGCTGCATCCATGGCTGGGGTCCGTTCTCGGCTGGGGGCCGTCGCCCCGCGCAGTAGCAGTCGAGTCTACCGACTGCTAATGGGTTGCCATCTCGTCGGCGGTTTCCGCGAGGGCGGAATCGGCTTCGGCGCGGATCGATCGTTCGAGGGCGATGGCCACGATCTCCTGGCCGAGCTGTTGCATGCGATTGAGTTTCCGAGTCACGTCGTCGAGTTCCGCGGCCGGCATTCCGGCCTCCACGAACGGCGTCCACACCCTGGCCTCGAAGGTCGCTCGGAACCGGCGTGCGAGGTCCTCGGTGGCCGTGACCACGTGTTCCCATTCGTCGAGCAAATCTTCCGCGGGAACACCAAGGTTCCCGATCTCTGCACCGATGTCGAGGAACCGAGAGTCCGGGACGCGAACGCCGTCGTCCAGGACCTCAACGAGCCCGAGGCTCACCGCCCGTTGAAAGGTCTCGGCGTTCACCTCGACCGCCGGAAATCGGTCGATGAACTCAGCGAAGGTGAGCTGGAGCGAAGCTCCTGGACCAACATCCCCGGCGACTGCCTGTTCCAGGCCGAGGAGCGATCCCAGTCCCCGACCCGACTCCCACGACGCCGCGAGATCCTTGATCGCGGCCAGGGTGTAGCCGCGTTCTTGGAGCCGCTTGATGAGGTCGAGCCGCGCCAGGTGCCCGTCGTCGTAAAACCCAACCCGCCCACGGATTTTCGGCCCAGGAAGGACTCCTTGGTGCTGGTACATC
>JANLTQ010000141.1:0-3112 GCA_031363005.1 Acidimicrobiia bacterium
GGAGCGCCCGAATGCGGGCGAAGACGACCTCCGGGTCCTTGGTGCGTTGCCAGATCTTGGCCGGCGTCCCGACGTACTCGGCGACGATGTGGGCGCAGAGCGCGTGCGTGCGCTTGGCCATCGCCGACGGGAATCGGTGGAGCGCCGGCTTCTCTCGGAACACGGCATCGATCGCTTCGGGCGTCATCGCCGCGATGTCGGCGGCGTCGAGTGCACCGAGACGCTCCTTCAGCCGGGCCGGACCCCGGAACGCCCATTCCATCGGGACCTGTTGGTCCAGCAGCATGCCGATCAGCAGGGCCAGCGGATCCTCCACCAACAATCGGTCTGCGTCGGCGTCACCAGTGATCGGAAAGGTTGCGCGAGCCACGGGCGTGATCGTATGCGAGCGTCACCGGGACTGGACCCGCCCGAACGGCGGATCCCCAACCTCAGCTCCCGGGACGGAACCGGCGCCTACCCGAAGCTCACCACCAACTGTGGAGCGTTCGCTCCCTGTCGGCTCGAGAACGCAACCACGTTGCTTCCGGCGTTGGTGAGCGTAAAGCTGTACTCACCGGCAGCCGTCACCGTCGTGGTCACATCGAACTCGACCCACTGACCGAGGGTCGCGGTCTTGCCAGCGGAAAGCGCCACGCCAGTCGTGCCGGGGCGGGTGTTCCAGGTGATGGCGGTCTCGGTCCACGTCGTGTTGGCCGACCGGTACAACGAACCGGTGGTCGTACTCGGGTCGGTGACGAACAGGCGGACCTTGGCCGACACAGGTGGTGCCGGCAACGCGCCTACCGAGAACCGAAAGTACGGCTGGTAGCTGGTGCCGCCCTTCTTGTAGCCCTGGATCGCCGTCTCGGAACCGAAGTTCGTGGTGGCGGCATTGGAGCGGACGTAGCTGTCGGCCGCGGCCGTGGCGACCTCTGGGGCGACTGCTGCGGTGATGAAGTTCGTCTTCGTCACGGTGTTCGAGCCGTTCGCGTTCGCCGCCAGGAGTGACACCGTGTATTTCCCGACCGCGCTATAGAGGTGCGAAGGGTTCTTCGCGGTCGACGTCGTGCCATCACCGAAGTCCCAGAACCATCCCGTCACCGCACCGGCCGTCGTGTCGGTGAACTGCACGGTGAGCGGCGCAGAACCTGAGGTTGGCGTCGCCGTGAAGGTCGGGGTCGGCGGGGTCTCGGCCAGGTCGAAGACGAAGACCGCGTATTGCAACGGGTCGCCCGGCGGCCGGGAGTCGTAGCCGTCCGAGACAAACAGTTGCCCGTCGATCAGTTCGACGGCACGCGCATCGATCACACCGAAAGGCACAAGATCGAAGTCGAGACCGGGGACGACGGTCCAGGTGGCAACATCGATCACCTGGAGCCGCTCGGCGGTGGTGACGACGATCATCTGCATGCCGTCCGGCGTGAAGGTCACACCGGTCATGCCGCCGATGACGCCGGTGATCAGGGTCGGTACGCCGATGGTGTTGGCTGCGTAGTCATAGCTCGCCACTCCCCCGCCGTGGGTGAAGAAGAGGCCGGCTCCCGGCCGCCACCCGACGCCGGTGGGGTCGGTGCCTTCCGGGAGCGCCTGGTACGACTCGACCTGGAAGTTCCCGTCGACGTCGCGCAGCAACCGGTACGCAGTTGGGTCCATCGGACCGGCACCACAGCAATTGCCGGAGAACTGGTAGAGCACGTCGTTCACCGGGTCGTAGGCGATCGACTCGAAATCGTCCGCGCGCGTGAGTCCCGCCGGATCACCGACGCCACCGACCGGGAGTGCGTCGGCGAAGTCAGTGCGAGGCAATGCCCGCCGGAGAACGCTCGTCGTGGCGTCGACTTCATAGACGCGGTCGGAGTTGTCGTCGGACAGCCAGAGCGCGTCGTCCGACGGCACGAAGGCCGAGCCTTCGAGGTCGTGCGCCAACACACTCGTGTTGGAGAACGGGGCGGCAGTGAAGGTCCGACTCAACGCCAGTCCGGGCGTCACCGGTTGCGGGAGCCCACCGGCGTTCGTCGCCGCGGCGAAGTTCATGACCAACTGCGGCGCGTTCGCACCCTGACGGCTGGAGAACGCGACCAGATCGTTGCTCGCATTCGTGAGCGTGAAGCCGTACTCCCCGCCCGCCGTGACGGTGGACGTGACGTCGAACTCGACCCACTGACCGAGCGGGGCGTTGCGACTCGCGCCGAGCGAGCTCCCACTCGTGACCGGCTTGTTGTTCCACGTGAGGGCAGTCTCGCCCCACGTCGCCGTTGTCGTGCGGAAGAGCTGACCGCTGGTCGAGCTTGCGTCGGTGACGAAGAGGCGAAGCTTCGCGCTCACCGGCGCGGCCGGCAGCGCACCCACCGAGAACCGGAGGTACGGCTGGAACGTGAAGCCGTGTTTTCCGCCCGTGCTCTGGCCCTGGAGCGTCAGGTCGTTTCCGTAATTCGTATTGGCCGAGTTCGATCGCACGTAGCTGTCCGCTACGGGAGTCAGCGTGATCGGCGCCGCCGAAACGTTCACGTAGTTCGTGCGGATACGCGTGTTCGTACCGCTCGCCGAGGTGACCGTGAGCTTCACGGTGTACTTGCCGTTGGCGGCGTAGGTGTGCTCGGGGTTCTGGGTGTTCGCGCTCGACCCGTCGCCGAAGTCCCAGGCCCACGCCGTGACCCCTCCGACGCTCGCGTCGGTGAACTGCACCGGCAACGGAGCGGCACCGGCGGTCGGCGCCCCCGTGAACTTCGCGTTGAGAAGCGGCGGGTTCACGGCCACGTTCACGAGGTTGGCCTGGGTGGTGGTGGCCGTGCCCTTCGAGTTCGTGACCGTGAGCGTAACGCTGTACGTACCCGCGGTACTGAAGGTGTGCGCAGGATTCTGCTCGATCGACGAGGTGCCGTCGCCGAAGTTCCACAACCACTGGGTCGGGACACCCTCGCTGCGGTCGGTGAAGGTGGTCACGAGCGGCGCGATGCCGGCCGTCGGTGCTGCAGTAAAGGCTGCGGTTGGCGCCGCGGTGCCGTCGACGATGTCCAAGACGAAGATCCCATAGCGGAGCGGGTCGCCCACCGGCCGGAGGTCGTAACCGTCCGAGACGAAGATCTGGTCACCGACAACCTCGACCGCGCGCGGGTCGACGATGCCGTAC
>JANLTQ010000149.1:0-16616 GCA_031363005.1 Acidimicrobiia bacterium
AGACCACCGCGGTGAGCTCGTCGAAGATCGGTGCGAGGAACGTTGCTCCCGCGTCCTGTACCCCGGCGATGACCCCTTCGGCGCCGATCTCCATGAGGCCCAACACGTCGTCCGGCGACTGCAGCATCCGCCACACCCCCCGCACCGGCTTCGCGGCGAACACGATCGTTCCGGTTCCGAGATTTCTCATATGCGCGCACGCTACAACCCGCCGTGAGATTCTTTCGGCGTGAACGAACGACCGCTCCTGCTCCAACTCCGCCTGCGCGGCAAGATCACCGATGACGACACGCCGGCCCGCGACGCCGTCCTCGCTGCTGGTCAAGCAGTCGCGCGCGGCGCGCACCTCGTCCTGACCCCCGACGGACGCGCCGCCGCCGACCTCGCGTTCGTGCTCGCCGACGACGAGGCCGCGGCCGCCACCACTGCGTACACCCGGTTCCTCCCGCTCAACACCGAGCTCATCCGGGTGTGCCACGACTGGCAAGTCCGCGCCGGCGGGGTCACGAACGATCACCGCGACGCCAAGTACGACTGGGCGGTGATCGACCGCCTCGCAGCCATCGACGATCGGGTCGGCCCCGTCGTTCGGCGCTTGGGCACCACCGTCACCGACTTCGCCGGCTACCGGCCGCAGCTCCGTACCGCCCGCAGCCGAGTCGAGGACGGAGACCACCAGTGGTTCACCTCACCCCGGATCGATTCGTACCACACGGTCTGGATGGAGCTCCACGAACATCTCTTGGTGGGATTGGGCCTCGAGCGCAACGGGGAAACTGACGACATTCCCTAATCATGCATGACCACTGGTTCGACGCCGACGGCACCTGGGTCCACGCAGTGGACTGGTCCCCAGCCGATCCTGACCCTGACGCGCCCCCGATCCTGCTGATCCACGGACTCGGCGGGAGCACCATCAACTGGGAGCTGGTCGGGCCGGCGTTGAGCGAGCGGTTCCGGACCCCGGTTCATGCCATCGACCTCCCCGGCTTCGGTCGGACTCGGAGCCACAACCAACCCGCGAGCTTCGAGACTCACCGCCACGTCGTGACCACCTGGTTGCGCCGGCACGGTCCGGCGGTTCTGGCCGGCAACTCGATGGGTGGCGCGATCTCGGTGTCGCTCGCTGTCCGCCATCCCGATCTCGTCCGCGCCCTCGTCCTTGTAAACGCGGCGTACCCCCGCCCGAGCGGCAACCTGGACCAGCTCGCGCGCACCGCGAAGTTCGCGACCCTCACCCTGCCGCGTGCCGCCACCCCGATCGTCAACGCCCGGGCGCGCCGGCTCGGCCCGGATCGCCTCGTCGATGCCACCTTGCTCGCCGTCCTCGCCGAGCCGGACCACCTGGACGCGGCGGTCCGTGACCGGCTCATCGCGCTGGCCGGCGAGCGCCAGCACTACCCCGAGGCCGCGGGTGCGTACGCGCAGAGCGGCGGCACCCTCTTCCGCTACATCGTGACCCGAATGCGTCGGGACCTCGACGCGCTCACCACTCCCACGATGGTCATGCACGGCCGGCGAGATCAACTGGTACCGGTGTCGTTCGCGCGTGCGGTGGCGCGCCGGCGACCCGAGTGGAAGTACGTGGAGTTCTCCGATTGCGGTCATGCGCCCCAGCTCGAAGCGCCCGGACGATTCGTCGAGACCGTCAGTACTTGGATCGATCACCAGCTTCGAGACGCAGCAACGCACGCTTGAGTTCCACGCCGCCTCCCGCACCACCGCCGTAGCCACCAATGCCGTTCGCCGCGACGACTCGATGGCACGGGATCAGGAACGGCACGCGATTGCGGGCCATCGTGCTGCCGACGGCACGAGCGGCGCCCGGCCGCCCGGCCATCTCGGCGAGTTCGCCGTACGAAACTGTCTCGCCGTAGGCAACGTCGTCGGTCAATTTCATGAGCACCGTGCGCTGGAAGTCCGACAAGGTCGTCGGTAGATCCACCGGCACGTCGAACCGGGTCCGCTCGCCCGAGAAATACTCGTCGAACTGGCGCCCAATCGCCGCCTCCCGACGCGACTTTTTGTTTGTAGGGTCGCGCTTTCCGCCACCGGGAGCCAAAAAGTCCCGATCAACTGTGGGAAATTCGACGCGGGTGACGCCGATCGGGCCGAGCGTGATCGAGATCGGACCGAACGGCGTGGACTGGATCCAGGTGCGCACTCGCCACCTCCCGACGCGACTTTTTGTTTGTAGGGTCGCGCTTTCCGCCACCGGGAGCCAAAAAGTCGCTGTTGAGGCGAGGACTCAGATCAGACCGAGTGAGGTGATCTCGTCCCGTTCACCGACGAGTTCTTCGGTGGTGATCGCCAACTTCGACTGCGCGAACTCGTCGTGGGTCAGACCCTCGACGACGCTCCAGCCACCCGCACCGTCGGCGACGACGGGGAACCCGTACTGCAAACCCTCGGGCGTCCCGTACTCACCGCGGCTGACCACGGCCAGGCTGGCCCACTCGCCGTTGGCCGGCGCAGTGTGGATGCTGTTGACCGAGTCAATCGCCGCGTTGGCGGCCGACGCGGCGGACGACAATCCACGCGCCTCGATGATCGCGGCGCCGCGCTTCTGCACGGTCTCGATGAACGGGCCCTGCAACCACGCGTCGTCACCGATGACCTCGGGTGCGGGCGTGCCCCCGATGCGCGCGTTGGCGAAGTCCGGGTACTGCGTGGCGGAGTGGTTCCCCCAGATGGTCACGTTGGTGACGTCGGCGACCGGCACGCCGGCCTTCTGCGCGAGTTGGGTCTGGGCGCGGTTCTGATCCAGGCGCGTCATTGCGAACCACCGGTCGGCCGGAACGTCGGGCGCGTTGCTCCGGGCGATGAGGCAGTTGGTGTTGCACGGGTTGCCAACGACGAGCACCCGAACGTCGGAGGCCGCATGCGCGTTGATCGCCTCACCCTGGGGCTTGAAGATCCCACCGTTGACGTTCAGCAGATCGCCGCGCTCCATACCCGCCTTGCGAGGAATGGAGCCGACGAGCAAGGCCCAGTTCGTGCCGTCGAACGCGGTCTTCAGATCCGACGTCGTCTCGATCCCGGCCAGCAGCGGAAACGCACAGTCGTCGAGTTCCATCGCCACGCCCCCGAGCGCCTGCATCGCGGGCTCGATCTCGAGCAGTCGCAGCACGACCGGCTGGTCCGGACCGAGCAGTTGGCCCGATGCAATGCGGAAGAGGATCGCGTACCCGATCTGTCCGGCAGCACCGGTGACCGTGACCTGAACAGGAGTTTTCGCCATGCCAGGAATCTATCGAGCGTCACCCGCCGCTCCCGAACCTCCGGGCCACCGTTCTCCCGCTCATGTTCACTGCGTTCACGGGCCGCTCGGGCCACGGGCGAGCGGAAACCATGTGAGTGCGATGCACCTATCCGCTCGCCCTCTCAGGGTGCGTGGCGTCGTGGAGCAGGAGGGTGCGGGCCTCGCTCAACTCCGCGATGCGCTCTGCGGCGCCGTCGGAGGAACCGCCCTGGTCGGGATGGGCCACGCGCAGCAGTCGCCGGAACCGTTTCTGGATGTCGTCGCGATCCAGGCCCATGTCGGCCCGAAGCCCGAGAACCTCCATCGCCCAGCGGCGCTCGGCCGGGACCCCGACCCACGACCCGGTGTCGATATGGCTGTAGGCTTTCTCGATCGGACCGACCCCCGCTATCGGCGGTCGCAGGATCGGGATGCCCTCGATCAGCCGCCGGACAAGAAACGGCTCCGGGATCACACCCGGCTGGGCCACCGCGGCCTCGATGGCCCGAATCGCCCGGCGTCGGACACTCGACCCGAGCACCCCGGCGGCCATGATTGCTCCGACCACCTGCGGGCCTGCCGCCCCGTGGACGTCGAGTTCCGCGATGAGACGACCGTCCTCCTCCAGGAGTCGGTGGCGCGAGCGGTCAAGTCCGTGCACGTCGGTCTGGAGCCGGTGCCGGAGGGCGATGCGCGGGACTTGAATGCCGTTGTGCAGCAGATCGTGGAGCAGCCGCGGGATCTCGTCGAGCTGCTCGTCATCGAGTGATCCGATGTTCTCGGCCACGACCGCAGCAAGGAGGCCGGCACCGTGGGCGGAGCCGGTCATCGGCAGGTACTGGTCCCCGAGCGCGACGCGACGCGTCGGCATGTGCTTGCGCGTGTGGCGCACCACGAGTTCCGCGAGAATCACCGATCAATCAACTCCACGTGAGTCTTCGGTGCCAACTCAGCGCGCGGATGGCGGGAAGGTCACAGGCGGTCGACGATCGCTTGCGCGAACTCGGAGCACTTCACTTCCTTGGCGCCTTCCATCTGGCGGGCGAAGTCGTAGGTGACGACCTTGTCGCCGATGGTGGCTTCGAGCGCCCGCACGATGTCGTCGGCCGCGTCCTGCCAACCGAGGTGCTCGAACATCATCACACCCGAGAGCAACACCGAGCCCGGGTTCACTTTGTCCTGGCCGGCGTACTTCGGCGCGGTGCCGTGGGTGGCCTCGAAGATCCCGTGACCGGTGACGTAGTTGATGTTGCCGCCAGGTGCGATGCCGATCCCGCCCACCTGGGCCGCGAGCGCGTCGCTCAGGTAGTCACCGTTGAGGTTGGTGGTGGCGATGACGTCGAACTCCTCGGGCCGAGTCAAGACCTGCTGCAACGTGATGTCGGCGATCGCGTCCTTGACGAGAATCTTGTCGCCGGGATCGCCGTTGCAGTCGTCCCACCCGACGGCGAAGTCCGCGAACTCCTCACGCGTCAACTCATAGCCCCAGTTTCGGAACGCGCCCTCGGTGAACTTCTGGATGTTGCCCTTGTGCACCATGGTCACGGACTTGCGCTGCTTCTTGATCGCGTACTCGATCGACGCTCGAATCAAACGCTTCGATCCGGTCTCGGAAATCGGCTTGATACCCACGCCCGAGTCCGGCCGGATGTCCCAGCCCAGTTCGTCCTTGAGCATCTCGATGAGCCGCTTCGCTTCCGGCGTGCCCTCTTCCACTTCCAGACCTGCGTAGATGTCTTCGGTGTTCTCCCGGAAGATCACCATGTCGACCTTCTCGGGGTGCTTCACCGGCGACGGCACACCGGTGAACCAGCGCACCGGCCGCAGACACACGTACAGGTCGAGGATCTGACGCAGCGCGACATTCAAGGAGCGGATCCCACCCCCGATGGGCGTGGTCAGCGGGCCCTTGATCCCGATCAGATGATCACGGAACGACTCCACGGTCGCTTCCGGCAGCCAGTCGCCCGTCTCGTCGAACGCCTTCTGCCCGGCCAGCACTTCCACCCAGCCGACGGTCTTGCCGTGCCTTGCGGCCGCGGCATCCAGAACAAGCTTCGCGGCCGGCCAGATGTCCACGCCGGTGCCGTCACCCTCGATGAAGGGGATGATCGGCTCATCGGGCACGTTGAGCGAGCCGTCGGCGTTCTGGGTGATCTTCTCGGGCATCGGAGGTTCCTTCAGGGGGTGACGGACGACAACAAAGTAGGTGCGGTGTTCAGGCGGTGATGGCGACGACGGCGAGCGTGAGCGCGAACACCGCCACGATCACACCGATCATGACCCACAGCGTCGCACCTGCGAACGGGTTGGGTCGATCCGGGCCGAACTCCGGGGTCATCCCACACGACGGGCAACGATCATGCGGCCGTTTCGGGAGTCCGCACTGCAAGCAAGCAACGAGTTCCGTCATCGTCACACCACGCAGTCCTCTTGCTCCTGCGGAGCGGGCCGGACGGGCCACGCTTCGCTGGCGTATTGGCTGCAATCGCGTGCCGCTCCCGCTTCACTCCTCACCCGGCGCGCCGTTCGGCGATCTGGACGAGGTTCTGGAACAACAGGGCAATCGTCGTCGGTCCGACGCCGCCCACACGCGGGGTGATAGCTCCGGCCACTTCCTCGCACGCTTCGTCGACGTCCGGCAACAGGGTGCGACCTTCGTACCGGACGCCGCCGCCCACCACCACCACGCCGGGGGTGAGGTGTTCGGGCTGCAAGATCCCTGGCACCCCGGCCGCCGCGATGACGATGTCCGCTCGCTTGGTGTACTCGGGCCAGTCCGCCACGCCGGTGTGCACCACGGTGACCGCGGCGTTTGCCGTCGGACGCTTCTGCGAGAGCAGCAACGCGAGCGGCCGACCCAGCGTGGCGCCCCGGCCGAGGATGCACACCCCTCGCCCGGCCACGGGAATCTCGTAGTGCGCAAGCAAGGCCTCGATCCCCGCCGGGGTGCACGGCACCGGTCCGGGCATCGACAGCGCGAGCCGACCCATGTTCACCGGATGCAGCCCATCCACGTCCTTGTCCGGATCCAGTGTGAGCAGCGCCGCTTCGAAATCGATGTGCGCAGGTGCGGGATATTGGAACAACACCGCGTCGACGGTGTCATCCGCGTTCAATCCGGCGATGGCCGCGAGGACGTCGGCCTGGGTGGCGTCGTCGCCGAGATGAACGTCGACCGAGTGACACCCGAGCGCCGCCGCCTTCTTGTGCTTCATCCCCACGTACCGCGCGCTCGCGTCGTCCTCGCCCACCAGCAGCGTGGCCAGTCCGGGCGGCCGTCCGTTGGCGATCAGCTTCTCGATGCGCGGTCCGAGGCCCGCGAACACCGCGTCGGCCACCGGACCCCCCGGCATATAGAGAGTCACGTCCTGCTCCTTAGTGAAGAAAGTGGCGTTCGCCGGTGAAGACCATGGCGAGGCCGAGCTCATCGGCGCGAGTGATGACTTTCTCGTCGCTCACCGAGCCGCCCGGTTGCATGACCACCGCGACCCCGGCCGCCGCCGCCGCTTCCACACCGTCGGGGAACGGATAAAACGCGTCCGACGCGCACGCACCGCCCACCGCGCGTCCGTTGGCCTTCTTCGCCGCGATCTCGCCGGACTCCACTCGGTTCTGCTGACCGGCGCCGATGCCGACGGCCTGGCCATCCTTCACCAGCACAATCGAGTTCGATTTCACGTGACCGCAGATGCGCCACGCCAACTCCGCATCCGCCCATTGCTCGGCGGTCGGCGCGGCCTTGGTGGCCACCTTCCAGTCGTCGCGTCCGGAGGCGAAGTGCGCAGCGTCCTGCACCAGGAAGCCACCCGAGATCTGGCGGAACTCTCGGGGCTCGCCGGTTGGAACCGGCGCCTCGAGCAATCGGGTGTTCTTGCGCTTCGCCCGCAGCGCCTCGAGCGCACCCGCCGAGTAGCCCGGCGCGATCACAACATCGGCTTGGGGGCCGTTCGCCATCGCCGCCGCGGTCTCGTCGTCGATCGGACGGTTGAACGAGACGATGCCACCGAACGCAGAGCGCTCATCGCACGCCAACGCGCGCTGGTACGCGGTCACGAGATCGTCTGCGACCGCGACACCGCACGGGTTCGCGTGCTTGATGATGGCGCACACCGCACGGTCACCGAGGTCGTGCGCGAGTTTCCACGCGGCCTCGGTGTCGTACAGGTTGAGGTAGCTGAGCGCGAGCCCACCGTGCTGGACGAGCCCATCCCACCAGCTCGTCGCGCCCACCCGGCAGTACCGTGCGCCCTGCTGGTGGGGGTTCTCGCCGTACCGCAACTCCTCATCGGAGCGCGTGAGCGGGATCACGAGGTGGCGCGGCAGTGCTTCGTCGGCCTGGAGCCACTCAACGATCGCGGCGTCGTACGCGGCGGTGTGGGCGAACGCTTCGAGCGCGAGCGCGCGCCGAGTCTCATCCGTCAGCGCGCCGTGGTCGCGCAGCTCGCCCAACACCAACTCGTACTGGTCCGGGCTCGTCACGATCCCCACGTGCGCGTGGTTCTTCGCGGCCGCACGGGTCATCGCCGGGCCACCGATGTCGATGAGCTCGATCGACGGGTCGGTGTGAAACGGGTACAAGTTCGACACCACGAGATCGAACGGCTCGATGCCGTACTCCGCCATGTCCGCCTGGTGACTCGGGTTGGTGGGGTCCGCGAGAAGTCCCCCGTGCACCTTGGGGTGCAGGGTCACCACTCGGTGATCGAGGATCGCCGGAACGCCGGTGAAGTCCGCAACATCCACCACCGGCATCCCCGCCTCGGCGATCGCCTTCGCGGTGCCGCCGCTCGACACCAGCTCCACGCCGAGATCGTGCAACGCCCGGGCAAACTCGACGATCCCGGTCTTGTCGTAGACGGACAACAGCGCGCGCATCTGCTCAGGCTCCCTGTTCGATGAGTTCGTGGAGCACGGCGGGATAGAGCCGACGTTCGACGGCTTTGATCCGCTCGTGCAGGGTGTCGACGGTGTCATCAGGCAGGACCGGCACCGACTCTTGGGCGAGGATCGGACCCTCGTCCACATCGAGGCGCGCCAGGTGCACGGTGCAGCCCGTCACTTTCACCCCGGCGTCGAACGCGGCTTGCACCGCGTGCCAACCCTTGAATGCCGGCAGCAACGCCGGGTGCGTGTTGACGATCCGATCCGGGTAGGCGTCGTGAATCGGCTTCTCCAGGATCGTCCCGAAGCCAGCCATCGCAATGAGGTCCACGTCGTAACGGGCCAGCACGTCGACGACGTCGTGGGTGTAAGCGACCCGGTCGAACTCGTCGCCGTAACTGGATCGCAACACCACTTCGGCGGGCACTCCGGCCGCGGTCGCGCGCTCGGTCGCGACGCACGGGCGGTCCACGATCACGACCACGATCGGCAGGTCCGCGTCCAGCAGGGATTGGAGAATGGTCCCTGTTCCCGACGCCAGTACCCCTATCCGCATTGCCCGCCAACCTACCCGCGCCGGCGCTCTGCGCTCCGGGTCGAAAACACTTGCCGCCCGACGTGGTTCACTGGCGACCGGGCAACCCAGGAGGAACCGTGAAGAATCAGCCGACACGCGCCGAGATCGTCCTCATGGCGGGAGGCGCGGTCACGGTCCTGTTCTCGTTTCTCGCGTTCTATTCGGCAGGAGGTGCGAGCGTGAACGCGTGGGAGACCGGGCTCTTCCCCATCACCACCTATCCGGCGCTCGCCGGCCTGATCTCGGGCGGGATCATCGCGTTGCGACGATTCGCGCGGGTCGGGTTCTCGGGCCGCGCCGGCAGCTTCACGTGGCCCCAGGTCCATCAGCTCCTCGGCCTGTTCGCGGGGCTGATCATGGCCGGCTATCTCATCCGGGCGCGGTCTGCTGACTTCGGCATCGGATTCTGGGGGATGCTCGCCGGCACCGCCGCGCTCATCGTCGGCGCCGCGATGCTCGCAGCCGAACCCTCCGGCCCGCGCCGCCTCAACTGACCCCCACCGTTTGTCGCTTCAGGCCGCTATCGGCGGCTTGAAACGACGAACGCGCCGACGGAAGCGGCTGAGACGATCAGAGCTTGGCGACGACGCCGGTCATCAAGTCGCCGGCTTCGGTGGGGTTGAGGCCCACCTGGACGCCCGCGTCACGCAGCGCTTCCATCTTCGCGGCGGCAGTGCCTTTGCCCCCCGACACGATGGCGCCCGCGTGGCCCATCTTCTTGCCCGGGGGCGCAGTCACGCCGGCCACGTACGCCACCACCGGCTTGCTCATCGACTCTTTGATGAAGGCCGCCGCTTCTTCCTCGGCCGATCCACCGATCTCGCCGATCATCATCACGGCCTTGGTCTCGGGGTCGGCTTCGAATGCACGCAGGCAGTCGATGAAACTGGTCCCCGGCACCGGGTCGCCACCGATGCCCACGCACGTGGTGACGCCGATGTCCTGTTGCTTCAACTCGTACAGCGCCTGGTACGTGAGCGTGCCCGAACGGCTGACGATGCCGACGGGGCCGCCCGCCTTCGCGATGTGACCCGCGGTGATCCCGATGTTGGCCTTCCCCGGGCTGATGATCCCGGGACAGTTCGGGCCGAGCAGTTGCACGTTGGGATAGTCCCGCTTCAACGCATTGAAGAACCACGCCTCGTCGTGCGCAGGCACACCTTCGGTGATCACCACGATGAACTCCACACCGCCCGCGGCCGCGTCCATGACCGCGTCCCGGACCCCCGGTGCGGGGATGAACACACACGATGCGGTCGCGCCTGTCTCGGCCACGGCGTCCGCGACGTTGGCGAAGATCGGGATCCCCTCCACGTCGGTGCCGGCCTTCTTCGGGTTGGTACCGGCCACCACCTGCGTGCCGTACTCCCGGTTCAGCAGGCCGTAGAACCGACCCTGCGAACCAGTCAAGCCTTGGTAGACGACCTTGGTGTTCTCGTCGACGAAGATGCTCACTTGGTTCCTCCGGCCAGGGCGACGACGCGGCGCGCGGCCTCGAGCATCGTCGGTTCGATCTGGAAGTTCTCCGAGACGTGGGGAGCGAGGATCGCGCGCCCTTCGTCGGCGTTGGTGCCGTCGAGGCGGATGACGATCGGCGCGTCGATCTTCACCTTCGCCAGCGCCTGCACGATGCCGTTCGCCACTTCGTCGCCCTTCGTGATGCCACCGAAGATGTTGATGAAGATGGAGCGCACGTTCGGGTCGTTGTTGATCACGTCCATCGCGCCGGCCATCACATCTGCGTTGGCACCGCCGCCGATATCGAGGAAGTTCGCCGGCGTTCCACCCACCTGAGTCACGATGTCCACGGTGCTCATCGCAAGGCCGGCGCCGTTGGCGATGATGCCCACCGCACCGTCGAGCCCGATGTACTGCAAGCCCTTGTCGTGGGCCGCCTGCTCGCGTGCGTCACGAACCTGGGTCTCGTCGTAGACCGCGTAGTCGGCGTGGCGGAACACGGAGTTGTCGTCGAGGCTGACCTTCGCGTCGAGCGCGTGCACCCGCCCGTCGGGCGTGAGGATCAACGGGTTGATCTCCACCAGATCGGCGTCGCCTTCGGTGTAGGCGGTGTACAGCTTCATCAGGATGTCGACCGCGCCGTCGACCGCAGCGGGGTTGAGCTTCGCCGCCTCCACCCACGCACGGCAGTCCGCCTCGGCCAGCCCTTCCGCCGGGTTCACATGGATCTTCGCGATCGCATCGGGATCCGTGGCCGCCACGTCTTCGATCTCGACGCCACCCTGGGCGGAGAGCATCCCGAGGTACTGCTTCGCGGAACGGTCGAGGGTGAACGACGCGTAGTACTCCTCGGCGATGTCGCTCGCGTGCTCCACCCACACGACCTCGACGGTGTGGCCCTTGATGTCCATCCCGATGATGTCGGTGGCGTGCTGGCGCGCTTCGTCCGAGTTCGACGCGAGCTTGATGCCACCCGCTTTGCCGCGCCCGCCCACCTGCACCTGAGCCTTCACCACCACCGGGTATCCGACGCGGTCCGCCGCGGCCACTGCGGCCTCGACGTCGGTCACGGCTTCACCGTCGGAGACGGGGATCCCGTACCGCGCGAAGAATTGCTTGCCTTGATATTCGAACAGGTCCACGAGACTCCTCGAGTGCGACGTGCGAACGCTCGATGCCACACCGAGCGCAGTGGATCAACTGGCCGGTTGGGCCTCCCGGGCGTCGAGCGCCTCCTCGAGCCATTCGTGGATCGAGTTGAGGGTCGCCCCCGGTGTGAACAGTTCGGCGACGCCGATTTCCTTGAGCTTCGGGATGTCCGCGTCCGGGATGATTCCGCCGCCGAACACCACGACTTCGTCCAGGCCCCGCTCCCGCAACAGTTCCAAGACCCGCGGGAACAGCGTCATGTGGGCGCCGAACAGCAACGACAGGCCGACCGCATCGGCGTCTTCTTGCAATGCAGTTTCGGCGATCTGCTCGGGCGTCTGGTGCAAACCCGTGTAGATCACCTCGAACCCACCATCGCGGAGCGCGCGGGCGATCACCTTGGCTCCACGGTCGTGACCGTCGAGTCCGGGTTTGGCGATGACCACTCGGTACCGGCGCTGCATGCGGGCCGAACCCTAGCGATCAGCCGCCCAGCCCAGCCAACGGACGGATCCTCCGCTCTTGCTTTCCGCTCTTGCCCCTTCGGGGCGGGCCGCTCGGGCCACACTCCGCTGGATCACCGGCCGCCAGCGCGTGCCGGTCCCCGCTCCGCTCTTGCTTTCCGCTCTTGCCCCTTCGGGGCGGGCCGCTCGGGCCACGCTCCGCTGGCCGAACGGCTGAAAGCGCGAATCGGTCCCGCTCGCTCCGGCTGGACTCCCTGGCCATTTCGTGAGTACACCCTGGTGTGCCTTCGAAACCCTCGCAGCGTCGATCCGATATCCGGCTGCTGCTCGGCTCGGCCATCGCCCTCATCGTCGGCGGGATCCTCGTTGCCGGCGCCATCCTCGCCATCACCTCGCGGGGAAAGGCACCGGACGTCCGCGTTCCCCTTGCCTTCGGGCTGGCGTCGGACATCCGGATGAAGGTGCACGACGGTGGCCCGATCAACATCGCCGGCCTGAGCGGCGACGACGGCTTCTGGGTCGGCATCGAAGACCACCAACTCGTCGCGCTCCTCGTGGCTCAGCCGAAGCCGGCGGCGTGCAGTCTTCGGTGGCGCGGTTCGAAGAACACCTTCACCTGCGACAATCGTCCCGTCGAGAGCGTCAACCTTGCTCGCTACCAATCGTTCATCCAGAAGAAGGGCCCGCAGAAGGGCCTCTTCATGGTCAGGCTGCGCACAGTGCTCCCCGCACCGGCCGGCCCACCGCGCTCCGGCGACTGACCGCTCGAGGCCATCGCGGCTTCAGAGCTTGGTGAGGGGCGCCCACGCGAGCAGCAGTGTCTTCTCACCGACCCCGCGGAACCGAACCGTCGCCTCGGTCTTGTCGCCGTCGCCGCGCATGTTCACGACGACCCCTTCGCCGAACTTCTCGTGCGAGACGTCGTCGCCGATCCGGATGCCCAGTCCTTCGGCACCTCGTGCCCCCGACGGATTCCGGTCGACGTTCATCGCCGCCGACGCGACTGCTTCGCGATGTTCGGAGACTCCACGACCCCGCGCCGGTGCGCGACCTTGCGCCCGCACGAGCGCTTCGGGAATCTCGGTGAGGAACCGGCTCGGGGGGTAGTAATCCGTCGAACCGAACAACATGCGGCTCCACGCGTGGGTCAGGTACAGCCGCTGCTCGGCTCGGGTGATGCCCACGTAACAGAGCCGCCGCTCCTCCTCCAGTTCCTCGGGGTCTCCGAGGGAGCGCAGATGCGGGAAAATCCCGTCCTCGAGGCCGGTGAGGAACACCACCGGATACTCGAGTCCCTTCGCGGTGTGAAGCGTCATCAGCGTCACCAGCGACTCTTCCCCATCGGCGTTGTCGAGGTCCGTCACCAACGAGATGGCCTCGAGGAACGCCTGGACGCGCAGCAGTCCCGTCGGCGGTGCGGTCACGTCTTCGATACCCGCGATCCCGGCCAAGCCCGAGAGGTCGCCGCCGTCGAGTTGCCCGTCGAACTCGCGCGCCACCCCAACGAGTTCGCCGAGGTTTTCGATGCGACCCTGCGCTTCGATCGAGCGCTCCACCTCGAGTTCCGCGAGGTAACCGGTGCGGTCGAGCATCGCCTCGATGACCCCACTCACCCCCGCCGATTCCGCCTGCTCCTCGAGTTCGGTCATGACCTCGATGAGATCCTTGATGCCACCCAGTGCCCGCCCCGTGACGCCCGCGGCGGCGGCTTCGCGCAGCGCGTCTCGGAACACCACCTCGGCGCCCTGCGCATAGGACTCCACCTTGCGCACCGACGTCTCACCGACGCCGCGCTTGGGCACGTTGACGATCCGCTTCCAGCCCACTTCATCGTCCGGGTTCGCCAGCGCCCGCAGATACGCGAGCGCGTCCTTGATCTCGCGCCGGTCGTAGAACTTCGTGCCGCCGACGATCCGGTACGGCACACCCGAACGCACGAACGACTCTTCGATCACGCGACTCTGCGCGTTGGTTCGGTAGAAGACGGCAACATCGGAATAGCGAATCTGCTCGACGTCGACGAGCCGGTCGATTTCGTGGACGATGAACTGCGCCTCGTCGTGCTCGTCCTCGGCGTGATACCTGGTGATGAGCTCACCGCCGGCCTGTTCGGTCCAGAGGTGCTTGGGTCGACGCGCGGCGTTGTTCGCGATGACGGCGTTCGCCGCGTCGAGGATCGTCTGGGTCGACCGGTAGTTCTGGTCCAACACGATGACCGACGACTCGGGGAACTCCTCTTCGAACCGCATCAAGTTCCGATGATCAGCTCCTCGAAATTTGTACACCGACTGGTCCGCGTCGCCGACCACCATCACGTTGCGGTGCTCGCGAGAGAGCAACCGGACGATCTCCCATTGCGCGCCGTTGGTGTCCTGGAACTCATCGACCAACACGTGAGCGAACCGGTGCCGCCACCGTTCGAGCGCATCCGGGTGCTCGCGAAACAACCGAACCACCAGCAACAGCAGGTCGTCGAAGTCCACGGCTGACGCCTCGGCCAGACGCCGCTGATACTCCGCGTACACCTCCGCCACCCGCAGCTCGGGAGGCGTCATCGCCTTGGCCTTCGCTTCCTCGGGTTCGATCAGCTCGTTCTTCAACGCCGAGATCGACTGATGGAGCCGACGCGGCGGAAACCGTTTCGGATCAAGGTTGAGATCACGCCGCACGTAGTCGGTGAGCCGTACCGCATCGGACTCGTCATAGATCGAGAACGACGAGCGATACCCGAGCAGCGTCGCCTCGCGTCGGAGGATCCGCGCGCACGCCGAGTGGAACGTCGAGACCCACATCTTGCGGGCGACCGGGCCGATGAGCGTGGCAACCCGCTCCTTCATCTCACCTGCGGCCTTGTTCGTGAAGGTGATCGCGAGGATCTGGAACGGGGAGACGTTCCGTTCGCTGATGAGATACGCCACCCGATGCGTGAGGAGTCGGGTTTTCCCCGAGCCCGCGCCGGCGACGACGAGCACCGGCCCGTCCGGCGCGGTGACCGCATCACGCTGCACCGGATTCAGACCATCGAGGAGCTCCGCCACGCTCATGGAGAGCAGCGTACAGGTGTTCGGGTCAGGACTCTGCGTCCGACCGTGGGTCGAGCCGCAGTTCTTGCGTTGCGTCGTCGGCAACGGGTTTGCGAAAGGCCCGCAGGAGTCGGGTTCCGTCCTCATTCAACGTAACCGTGAACGCACCGGACGCATCATCGATGTCGAGTGAGAAGTAGATCTCCCAGTCCGCTTCGAGCGCAGGCGCGTCCGGATCTGCCTCCGGCGGGAGGCGGCGAAATCGACAACGTTCCGTGTCGAAGAGCCAAATGCTGTGTGCCGACTCGATCCGTTCCACGAGGCCGATGACGATACCGGCTGGAGCGCAGAACGCAAGGGTCGTCCCGGAAGATCTACGTCACCGAGTACAGGGCCGGCAGGAAGGTGATCCCGCCAGTGAGGGCACCGGCACCGGTGCCCGCATCGATGAGGAGCGGGGTTCTCGGCCCGACGGGCGCATTCGCCGCAACGGTGATGCTGAGGTTGAGCTGGGACTCGCTCACGAACGTCACGCTGTTCACCGTGACCCCTTCACCCATCAGCACCAGCGGTCCGGCGTGGAGACCGCTGCCGAACAGGGACATCGTGACCGTCGTTCCGCGCGCCACCGTGGACGGCGTCGCGAGGAACAGATAGGGCACCGGGTTGGACCGCAAGAAGACATCGGTGACGTTGCCATTCGTGTCGCCGGCCCGAATCACATCGGTCGCGTTCGAGGAGAAGAGCACGTAGCGCCCATCGCCCGAGATCGCGTTCGGAAAGGACCCGGCATTCGACGGATTCGGATCCGATGGTTCACCCTGCGCGTCCGAGGTGGCGCCAAGCACGGTGGAGCCCGAGCTGCGGTCACGGACAAAGGAGTTCGAAGCCGCCTTGAGACTGCTCGAGATCAGGTTGGATGCGCCGCTGTGGAAGAGCACGAACCGAGCGTCGTCGCTGATCCCCGTGACGAAGCTGTAGGCGTCGGAGTCCGTGTTGCCCACGCCAGTGCTGATGCGCTCGAAAGTCCCGATCGGGGTTGCAAGCACCTTCGCGTACACGTCGTAGTCGAAGTTGTCATCGATCGGGTCCGCGAGATTGCCGGCATCGGTATCGAATGCCACCACCTTCCCGTCGCCGCTGATGACAACGTTCCCCGAATCCGAGTCGGCTTCGTCACCATTCGGCAACGCCGTGACCCGGGTCGTCCTCTGCGAACCCACGAGACGGTCACGGACGAAGACGTCGGCCCAGGCCCCGGAGTCGGTGTCGTCGAAGTTCGATGAGTTGGACACGAACGCCACGTATCGACCGTCGTCACTGATCGAGCCGCCGAACGAATCCAGGTCACCCTCGGTCCCGTCGGTCGCGACGCTGACCCGTTCGGTTTTCGCCAAGGTGCGATCGCGCAGGTATACGTCGGTGCTGAAGTTCTCATCGATAATGCCGATGAGATCCTCTGCGTCCGACGCAAACACGATGAAGCGACCGTCTGGCGTCATCGATTGGAGATACGACGGACCATTGCCGCCTCCGCCGCCATTGCGTAGGCTCACACGTGTCGTCGTCGCCAACTGTCGATCGCGTACGAAAACGTCGGTCGAGTCGTTGAGATCCGTCGCAACCAGATTTACGGAATCGCTGGTGAAAGCAACGTATCGACCATCGGCCGAGACGAGGCCGCCGTACCCTCCGATCGAGCCTTGTGCGCCGGCGTTACTGATCGACACCCGCTCGGTGGCGCCAGTCTGACTATCCCGCAAGAAGACGTCAGCTGCGTTGTTCGAGTCACCGGCGACAAGGTTCGACGCCTCCGAGGT
>JANLTQ010000190.1:0-11490 GCA_031363005.1 Acidimicrobiia bacterium
TGGCCGCCACAGTCGACGGCGATGGTCTCGTCGCCGATCGTGACCGTGCCGGTGACCCACGAGGAGATCTCGTACCGCGTCGTCATCGGGTAGGGATAGACCTCGGCGCGCGCCGCCCACGTGAGGTCGAGTGTGACGGACACGCGCTCGCCCTCGAGTCCGTGAAATGCCTGCGCCGGATCGGGCAGCACCACGCCGGTAGCCGTGCTGGTGACGCGGAAGTCGCCGAAGGGTTCGAGCGACGCGACCGAGTACGCGGTGCCGTCCACCGAGACGTCGAGGGCGCCGTTGCCATCCGCGCACGGCATGTCGTGTTCGACGCTCAGCACCAGCGGCGAGTCCTTGCCGACGAGCGCGATCCACCACCAGGCCTTCCCGAGGTTGGGATAGAGGCCGAGCCGCACGTATCCGCCGTAGCTGCAATCCGAGGCGGCCCAATCCAGATACCACGACTCACCCCACAGCTCTTCGGCGCCCGGCGGGTGACGGCCTTCGTCGGCCGCGGTCGGGGTGAAGACGGGCGTTGCGTCGGCCATCAGATGCTCCGATTTCTGTGCGTCACTCGGGAGCGGGCAACGAGCTGCGGCCGCCAGTTCCCCAGTAGGACGCGGTGAGTTGCAGTCCGGTGCGACCCGACCGCGGCGACAACTCTTCCATGACCCGCTTGTACGCGGTCCGCAAGATCTTCCACTCGCCGTCGCGCTTCACGTAGTCGTCGGTGTAGAACGCGGCGCCGCGAATGTCGAGCTCCCACTGCGTGTCGATCACCCAGTCATCGAGCGACCAGATGCCGGTGGCCGTGTCATCACCGTTCAGCGTGATCTCGGGGTGGTGGGCCTTGTGTGACGAGAGGAACGACTCGCGTCCCATGGCCTTGCGGAAGAACGCGACGATCGCGTCCCGTCCCTCGTAGGAGTACGCGCCGGCGCTGTACGCGCAGGTGGCCTCCGGTACGAACAGGTCGATCATCTCGTCCCACATCTTCAGGTCCAAGAACCGGAAGTACCGGTACTTCACCTGCTTGATCGCTTCGATCTCCACCAGATCGTCCGGGGTCATGAGTACCGCGCCTCCTTGCCTCGAGATTCGCCGTGATGCGCGACGGCATCGACGAGATCGTTGATCAACTGGTCCACCATCAGTCCGTGCGCGGGCGAGAGCATCAGATGCAGCCCGTACGGATCGGTATTGCGATTGACGTGCCAACCTCGTTCGTCCATGACGTCGGCCACCGCGTAGAGGTCGATCGAGTCCGAACGCAGCGCCAACACCGGTCCGATCGGATCGCCGACGAGCTCGATGCCTTCGAGGCCGTCGATGGTCGCACGCACTTTCGCCACCGTCGCCATGAGGTCGCGCATGATCTCGACGTAGCCCGCGTGGCCGAGCGACTGCATCACGGCCCACGCAGTGGCGATCGGCGCGGCCGGCTTGGCGCCCGCGACGCCGGGCGAGCCGTAGAGACCCGATCCCCATTGGTCGTAGACGAAGAACTGGTGACCGAACCAGTCCGCATCGCGATGGAGGATGACCGACGCCCCTTTGGCCGTGTACCCGTACTTGTGCACGTCGGCGCTGATCTCGGTGACACCCTCGACCCGGAAGTCCCACGGTGGAACGTCGTATCCGAGTGCCTCCATGAACGGCAGGACGAAACCGCCGATGCACCCGTCCACGTGGCATCCGATCCCGCGCTCACTCGCGATCGCCGCGAGCTCTGCAACCGGGTCCATGACGCCGTAGGGGTAGTTGAACGCCGACGCCACGATCACCGCCGTGTTCGGAGTCACGAGTTCACGCGCCGCGGCGACGTCCGCGCGGAAGTGCTCGTCGAGGGGGAGGCGAACGAGGTCCATCCCGAAGTAGTGCGCGGCCTTGGCGTACGCCGGGTGTGCGGACACCGGGGCAAGAATCTCGGCGCGCTCGATGCCGCGTGCGGCGGCGCGCTCGCGATTCACGAGCATCGACATGAGGATCGACTCGGTACCGCCCGAGGTCATCGATCCACCGCCGCCCTGAGGGAGATGCACCAGGCCGCCGGTCATCGCCACCACTTCACCTTCGAAGCGGGCGATCTCGGGGAACTTGAACGGGTTCAGCGCGTTGCCAAAGAGGTAGCGGCGGTTCACCGCGACGATCAGGTCCTCGAGGTCGTCACGACCCGTCGGGTACACGAGACCAAAGAGGCGAGCGCCGTGGACGTCCGGCTCACGGGATTGCCGGGCGTCGACCTCGGCCAACAACTCGTTGACCGCCACGCCCACCGCCGGCAAACGGGTTTGGGTTGCATCGGGAATGTCCACGGCCGCACCGTAGTGAAAAACGATGGTACGACGATTTGGACCACCCCGGATCCGTTCCGGACGTCTCGTTCGCATGCGTCTCGTTTGCATCCTTACCTTTTCGATCGCCACAATGCGACCGGGTTGACTGAAGGATCGTGGACGATCCCCTTGGGCGGAGACGAAGTGGACACATGCTCGACCGCGTGACATTGCGGACCAAGTTCGTCGCCCTGATCGTGGTGGTCCTGGTGGCCATCGCAGCAATGGCGTTGCCCTCGATCCTCGACCACGCCCGACAGCGTGACGCCGCCGTCCGAAGCGCTGATCGCGTCCGGATCGCCGCGAGCCTCGGGGAATTCCTGGACCGGCTCGGTCGCGAAGCCACGCTGACCTCGTGGTTCGTCACCTCGGGTGAACCGACGGTGCGAGCCGAGTTGGCCGCGGCTCGCCCGTTGACCGACCGCAGTGCACGGGTCATCGACTCCCACCGATCAGCGGAGCCCCGAACTGCCCCGATCCGAGGAGCGCTCCGCGCTGTCTCCGCCCAGTGGGCCGCGCTGCGGACTGCACGGGCCCGGTTCGACCGGCGCCAGGCGAGCGACGACCAGGTCCTGGTCCAGTTCGATCGGTCGGCGAGCCGAGTCGTGGAGGCGTTCGACGCCCTTGCGATGGAGCCGAGTGGTCTCGCGTCGACGGACGCACGCCACGACCCGGCGCGCGCCCTGCACGCTCGGGCGCAGCTGGCGGCCCTCGAACGCAACGCCATCGCGTCCCAGGCTGCGGTGCTGACCGCAGTGGTGCGCCACGAGGTCCCCCCGACGCTGATGCGCCGTCTGCGCGCCATCGCGGACCGCCAAACGGCAGCACCGGACCCGATCGTGATCGGAGCCGGTTCCCCGATCGGACTGGCGAAGGGGGCACGGCATGAGTTTCGATCCCGCGCCGGTACCTCCGCCGCCTACCGCGCGCCGACGCTTTCCGGCCGGTTGCCGTTCGCGACGGCAACCGATTGGCATCGCGTCTCCGGTCTCGAGATCTATTCGATCCAGCGGATCGGGCGCGCCGTCGACCGATCGGGAACGACGGCCGCAACCCGCGGCGTCGAGCGCGCCCGCTCCACCCTGGTCCGGACTGCCCTGCTTCTCGCGCTCTGCGCATTGATCCTGATCCTGGCGACGTGCCTGCTCTTGCGAAGCGTCCGGCGTGCGATCCGCTCCGTGACGGGACCCGTGGACACCATCCCCACCGGGCCGGCCGCAGCCACGCTCGAGGCGACGGCGGCCGCAGTGGCAACCGACGAAGCACCCGAACCGCCCATCGCTCAACCGGAGATGCCACCGACCCCTGCGGTCACCGTCCCGCCCCTGCCGCGGCGCACCCGCGAGCCCGGCTCGCCCGAACCGGGAATCCCGCTCGTTGTCCCGGGTCGGCGCACACCTGATGAAGCTTTCGAATTGGTGGCGCGATACGAGGCGGGACTCCGACGCGCCCGCTCCGCTCCGGACCACGGACCCGATTCCGAAACTCCCCAGTGATGATCGGCGTCACGCATCGAAAAGCCGTCGGCGCGGCTTTATCCCCAGCCGTGTTCTTGCACTGACGCGTCAGAACGGGCATTCTCTGACAACCTGACGGGTCGTCAGGTTGGTGAACCGGGCCGCACCGCGCGGCCGATGAGGGGGACTCGTGAAGCACTTGCGATGGTTGGCATTCGTCTGCGTCATTGCGATCGCACTGGCCGCGTGCGGGCGCAGCAGCTCGCCAACGAGCTCCAACACCACTCCGACCTCAGGGACCGACACCACGACGGGCTCGGGGTCAAAGACGGGCACCTTCGGAAACTCCGATGTCGTCTGCAAGCCGGGCAAGCCCACCGGTTCCCCCGCGACCGGGGTGACATCGTCGGACATCCACATCGCCACCTTCTCGGACGCCGGATTCGTCGGCCGACCGGGCCTGAACCAGGAACTGTTCGACACTGCGACGGTCTTCTCCAAGTGGTGCAACGACGCCGGCGGTATCAACGGCCGCAAGATCATCGTCGACGAGCGCGACGCGAAGTTGTTCGACGACAAGGCCCGCATGGTCGAGAGCTGCGTGCAGGACTTCATGGTCGTCGGGGGCGGCGCCGTGTTCGACCAGGACGGCGTTGAAACTCGGCTCGGCTGCCTGATGCCCGAGATCGCCGGGTACTCGGTGAGCCCGAAGGCTCGCGGCGCGGACCTCCTGATCCAGCCGGTCCCGAACGCCGTCGGTTCCCTCCCTATCGGGGACTACCAGTACCTCGCCAAGAAGTTCCCGGCGGCGACGAAGGCGTACGGCGTCCTCACCGGAGACATCGACACCACCAAGATCGTTGCCCGCCAGGGCGACGAAGCTGTCAAGAACCTTGGCTGGACGAAGGTCTACGACGACCTCTACCCGCCCACCGGTGCAACAGACTGGACTCCGACCGCGCAGAAGATCAAGGACGCGGGCGTCAAGGGTCTGCTCTGGACGGGCGAGCCGGAGAACCTGGCCAAGCTGATGCAGGCCCTCACCGACATCGGCTACCAACTCGACTTCGTGCGCACCGATGCCAACCACTACGACGACAAGCTGATCAGCCAGGGCGGACCGGCGATCAAGAACACCTACATCCGGACCGTGTTCACGCCCTTCGAGCTGGCGGAGCCAGGAACTGCCACGCAGGACTACCTCGACGCGTTCGAGAAGTACTTGCCCAACGGCAAGGCGAAGGCTGCGCTCGGTCTCCAGGCGTGGTCGGCGTGGCTGTTGTTCGCAACTGCTGCGAACGAGTGCGGCAACGATCTGACCCGCAAATGTGTCTTCGACAACGCCCACAAGATCAGCGCGTGGACCGGTGGTGGCCTGCACGCGACCGTCGATCTCACGAGCCCAAAGGCACCGGCCTGTTTCACCGAGCTGATCGCCTCCTCGTCGGGCTTCAAGATCGTCGACGACCTCAAGAAGACCGAGGGGATCTTCCACTGTGACCCGAAGAGCGTGTACACGCTCACGGGTGACTACGGCAAGGGCGCGACCCTCGCCGATGTGGGCAAGACCCTCGCCGACTTCAAGTAGTCGCTTGACGGCGGGGACGGCGCGTGCCGTTCCCGCCGTCGACCTTTCAGGAGCCGCGTGGACAAGTTCCTCACCTTCACGATCGTCGGTCTGAGCCTGGCCGCGATCTATGCCGTCATCGCAAGCGGCTTGGTCCTCACCTTCACGACGACCGGCATCTTCAACTTCGCTCACGGCGCAGCCGGAATGCTGGCCGCGTTCACCTACTGGCAACTGCGCTTCGAGTGGGGATGGCCGGTGCCGGTCTGTCTGGTCCTCATTCTCGGCGTGATGGCTCCACTCTTCGGGGTGCTCCTCGAAGTGGTGGTGATGCGCGGGTTACGCGGCACCACGGACACGGTGAAGCTCGTGGTGTCGATCTCCCTCTTGCTGTTCATGATCGGACTCGCGCAACTGATCTGGCCTCCGGGCGTCAGCCGCCCGATGTCGAAGTTCTTCCAGACCAGCACGCCCATCGACCTCGGCCCGACCACGATCACGTGGCACCAGGCGATCACCATCGCCGTCGCGATCGTGGCGGCCATCGGTCTGCGGTTGGTGTTGACGCGCTTCCGGTTCGGGATCGCGATGCGCGCCGCGGTCGACGACCCGTCGCTCTCGGCCCTGAACGGAGCGCGACCGAACCGCATCTCGATGCTGGCCTGGGCGCTCGGCACCGCGCTGGCGGCGCTCGGCGGCATCCTCATCGCACCGAACGTCACCCTCGACGCGCCATCGCTGAGCCTGCTGATCGTGAGCGCCTACGCGGCGGCGATCTTCGGGCGGCTCCGTTCCCTTTCGCTGACGCTTCTCGGTGCGATCGTGCTGGGCCTCACCGAGGGGTACCTCACCGGCTACCTGCCCCAGAACCAGTACTTGCCCGGTCTTCGCATCGCGAGTCCTGCGCTGCTGCTGTTTCTCGTCCTGCTCGTCCTCCCGAACCCGCGCCTGCGCGGCCGGATGACGAGGAGCCGGGAGTTCTTCCCGATGCCGTCGATTCGCGGCACCCTCGTGTTCGGCGCCGTCGTCATTCTCGGTGGTGTGGTGCTGGCGACGACCCTCTCGACCCCCGATCAACTCACCTACGGGCGCCTGTTCCCGATCGGCATCATCGCGTTGTCGTTGGTGCCACTCGTGGGTTTCGCCGGCCAGATCTCGTTGTGTCAACTGAGCTTCGCCGGAATCGGCGGACTCGTCATGGCCCACCTTGGTCAAGGCGGCGACCCCATCGCGTTGATCTGGGCCGTGCTGATCTCCGCAGCAGTGGGCGCACTCATCGCGCTCCCGGCGCTGCGCCTCTCGGGGATCTACCTCGCGTTGGGAACCGCCGCGTTCGCCACGATCCTCGACCGCTGGATCTTCACCCTGCCGAAGTTCTCGGTCTTCGGTTGGTTCAACGTCGACCTCTTCACCCAGGGATCCATCAACGTTGACCCTCTGACTGCATTCGGCAAGACCTTCGACAGTGCGGCGGCACAGATCGTGATCGGTGCGATCTTCTTCGCCCTTGTCGCGTTTCTCGTCGTCATGATCCGGCGCGGACGGCTCGGCCGCCGCTTGATCGCCATGAAGGACAGCGAAGCGGCGTGCGCCACGCTCGGCATGAACCTCTTCGGCACGAAGCTGTTGGTCTTCTCGATCTCGGCCGGCATCGCGGGGCTTGGGGGTGCGCTGTACGCGATGCAGCTCACGTCCATCCAGTCCGGCAACTTCGATCTGGTCAACAGCCTCCAGGTGTTCGCCTTGAGCGTCGTCGGCGGCATCGGTGCCGTCGGCGGAGCCCTCTTCGCCGGCATCTCCTTGTACGTGGTGCTGCCTGTGATCGGCGTCCTCATTCCAGCCGTGGTCCGGTGGGTCGGTCTGCTGCCGGGTGCCACCGGTATCGGACTCGGTCGCGATCCCAACGGCGCGGTGAGCCAGATGCGCGACGGCTTCGCTCCCCTCGCGGGGTCGCCGTCGTCGCTGCTCGTGATGACCCTGACCCTCGTTGCGTTGTACGCCGTCCGCCTGCTCGACGCGATCGACAACTGGACGTTCGTCGCCGGGCTCGTCATCGTCCCGTTGGTCGCTTCGGCGATCGCCACCGTGTCCGCCGCCTCGAAGGAGCGGGTGCTGGCCCAGCTCGAGGACGCGCCGGACCGCACCCCCATGGAATGGGTTGGGATCGACCGGCCGTGGACTGCCGACGATCTTGCCACCCTCGATCTCGCCCTCGGCACGTCGGAGTTGGAGCTTCATGGCCCTGCTTGAGGTCTCCGAAGTCACCGTCCGCTTCGGCGGCAACATTGCGCTCGACCACGTCCATCTCGGCGCCGAACCGGGCATCGTGACCGGGCTCATCGGACCGAACGGCGCCGGGAAGACGACGCTCTTCAACGTGATCACCGGCCTGCTGCCGCCCAACGTGGGCAAGGTCACGATCGACGGTCGCAATGTCAATCGCCTCTCTCCCACCAAGCGCGCCCGCTGCGGGATGGCCCGCACGTTTCAACGACTCGAGCTGTTCAGCCTGTTGAGCGTGCGCGAGAACATCCGCGTGGCCGCTGACGTCCGCAAGGGCTGGGCCCGTGACGGCAGCAACCCGGCTGAGGTCGTCGAGGAGATCATCGAGCGCGTCGGCCTCACCGCCGTGGCCGACGCACGGGTGGACTCGCTCCCGACGGGACAGTGTCGTCTGGTGGAACTCGGACGTTGTCTCGCCACGAAGCCGAAGGTGCTGCTGCTCGACGAGCCGGCCTCCGGTCAGAGCGAAGCCGAGACGGTGATCTTCGCCGAACTCCTGCAGTCCCTCGCAGCGGGCGGGATGGCGGTCGTGTTGGTGGAGCACGACGTTGCGCTCGTCATGAACGTCTGTGCGCGCGTGAACGTCTTGGACTTCGGTCGGATCATCGCGTCGGGAACGCCGTCGGAGATCCAGAATGACCAAGCCGTGCTCTCCGCGTACCTGGGAACGACGTCATGAACCTGCTCGAGTTCCGCAACGTTCGCGCCGCGTACGACCGCATCGACGTCTTGTTCGGCATCGACCTCGAAGTACCCGCCGGATCGGTGGTCGCGCTGCTCGGACCCAACGGCGCGGGGAAGACCACCACCTTGCGCGTCGCGGCCGGCTTGCACCCGGTCCTCTCGGGTGACGTCCTCGTCGCCGGCCGCCGGATCAATGGCACCGCACCGGAGGAACTCGCCCGGCGCGGAATCTGTCTCATCCCCGAAGGGCGGGGAATCTTCCCGAACCTCAGCGTGCGCGAGAACCTGCGGATGATGACCTACGCCGGCGTCACACTCTCCGCGGTCGAGGCAGAGGCGTACGAGCGCTTTCCGCGCCTCAAAGAGCGCCGCCGCCAACTCGCAGGGACCATGTCCGGTGGCGAACAACAGATGTTGGCCATGGCGCGCGGACTGGCTACCTCCCCGGCGCTTCTCCTGCTCGACGAACTCTCGATGGGGCTCGCACCGATCATCGTCGAGGAGCTGTACTCCATCGTCGCTCAGGTGGCGCGCGAAGGGGTCTCCATCCTCGTCGTCGAGCAGTTTGCGAGCACCGTGTTGGGCGTTGCCGACCTGGCTGCGGTACTGGTGCACGGTCGAATCGCGCGCGTCGGCACCCCGGCTGAACTACAAGATGACCTGTCCAAGGCGTACCTCGGCGGGTAGCCGAGCATGCACCGTGATTGAACCACCGACCCACGACACACGAATGAGGACGACATGATCGAGCACCCCGAGCGCATCGACCAGTTCAAGCAGGACATCGCGGCGATGCAAGTGCGGGACCCCGCGTCCGGACGCGACCGGCTGTTCTCTCGCGGTGGCGCCACGCTGATGGTCATCGGCGTGATCGTCGCGATCGTCGGATACACGTTGTCGCACGGCACGACGAACCCATTGAGCCAGACCGACGCGGTGATCGTGACCCTGATCGGCCTGGCCGTGTCGGTCGTCGGTTCGGCGCTCTTCTTGCGTGGTTCCCTTGCCGGCTTCCTCCGCTTCTGGCTCGCACGGTTCATTTACGAGCAGAGGGCCCAGACCGACCGCATCATCGACAAGCTCGGCTCGTAGCCGGCCCCGCGTTCACAGTTCGGCGTTCAGGGTCGGCGTTCAGCGCGCCTGGAGGCGGGTCACCGCTTCGGCGAGCACACTGCGCTGTTTGCAGAAGGTGAACCGGACCAACGATCGGCCGGCCTCGACGTCGTCGTAGAACACCGAGCTCGGCACCGCCACGACGCCGCACCGGCGCGGCAGGTCTCGGCAGAAGGCGAGCCCGTCGGTTTCGCCGATCGACCGGATGTCGACGGTGACGAAGTACGTGCCGTGGGTCTCGAAGACCTGCAACCCGGCCCGCCGAAGGCCGGCTGCGAGCAGGTCACGCCGCGCCGCGAGATCGGCGGCGAACTCGGTGAAATAGGAGTCGGGCAGCCCGAGCGCGGTGACGATCGCGTACTGGAACGGCGCGCCGTTGACGTAGGTGAGGAACTGCTTCGCGGTCCTCACCGCGGCGAGCAACTCCGGTGATGCACAGACCCAGCCGATCTTCCAGCCGGTGAACGAAAAGGTCTTGCCTGCGGAGGAAATCGTGACGGTTCGATCCCGCATCCCCGGCAGGGTGGCCATGGGGATGTGGCGGATCCCATCGTACGTGAGGTGCTCGTACACCTCGTCGGTGATAACGAGGAGATCTCGTTCGATCGCGAGCTCGGCGATGGCTTCGAGCTCACTCCGGTTGAACACCTTGCCGGTCGGATTGTGCGGCGAGTTCAGAACGATGGCGCGGGTGCGGCCGGTGATGGCGCGCTCGAGATCGCGTGTGTCGAAGGTCCAGTCGGGCGCTCGGAGTCTCACCACCCGCCGGTGCGCGCCGGCGATCGCGATGCCGGCGGCGTACGCGTCGTAGTAAGGCTCGAACATCACGATCTCGTCGCCGGGTTCGCACAACGCGATCAAGGCGGCGGCCATCGCCTCGGTCGCGCCGGCGGTGACGAGGACCTCGGTGTCGGGGTCGAAGGTCAGGTCGTACCAGTGCTGTTGATGCTCCGCGATCGCGTGCCGGAGTTCCGGGATACCCAGACCCGGCGGGTACTGGTTGTGTCCGGCCCTGATCGCAGTGATCGCGGCTTCGGCAACTTCCGCGGGGCCGTCGGTGTCCGGGAATCCCTGACCGAGGTTGATCGCACCCGTCGACGCGGCGAGCGCCGACATCTCGGCAAAGATCGTCGTCCCGAACCCTTGCAGCCGCGACGTGAGATACGGCTGGTTCATCGCCGCGCACCCTACCGGTCAGGTGGCGCGGACTTGGTGGTACGCGACGCGCAGGAGCCGCCAGGTGAAGGTGAGGAGGGTGAGCATCGCGAAGGCGACGAGCGTGAACACCGTGTACATGCTCCGGCCGGTCAGGGTGCGGAGCGGGCCACCGATGACGACGGTGATGGCGACGGAAGCGAGCAGCCGCAGCGGCCAGCGGTCCTGGGTGACGTAGAGGCGCGTGATCAGTGCGCCGAGGATCAAGCCCACCGCGAGCGGCCACCACACGTTGAGGAACCACCCGACGCCCCGATGGACACCGTGGTTCTCTTTCCCGAGCGCGACGAAGATGACGATGCACACCAGGTCGAGCGCCAACGGCAGGATCGACGCACGCGTGAACCGCGACGCGTTCGAGCCCGTCGGCGCGCTGGTCGACGGTTCGCTGACCGCAGTCATCCCACACCGCCGACCACGGACTTGGCCGGGTACTTCCCGAAGCTCCGGAAGTGCTGGCCGAGACCCGCGGTGAACGCGTCGAGGTACGGAATCTTGCGGATCATGTAGGAGTGCTGTTCCTTCGGGTCCAGGTAGAGGTTGTAGAGCCGTGAGTAGGTGTACTTCTGGGTCACGCCGCTGAACCCACCGGAACTCTGCAGATCTCGATCGTCGTCCGACGTGGATGCCAGCATCATCTTGTACTCGCCGCAGCGCACCGCGGAGAAGGTGGTCCCGAGCCAGTAGTACAGGTACTTGCGATTCGAAGGCGTGTCGTGACCAAGCAGGAACGATGTCTGATCGACCGCGTCGATGTACCGATCGGCGGGCATCGATTCCTGCGCCCCGGCGAGATGCAGCAACGTCGGGAAGAAGTCCATCAGCGAGAAGATGCCGTCGGTCGCTT
>JANLTQ010000200.1:0-3522 GCA_031363005.1 Acidimicrobiia bacterium
TGCGCGACGAAGCCCACCGGTTTGCGATCACCTACCACCGCACCCTGCGGGACAAGAGCATGACCAAGTCGGTCCTCGACGACGTTCCCGGTCTCGGTCCCACCCGCCGGACCAAGCTGATCAAACACTTCGGGTCGGTGAAGAAACTGCGCGAGCAGGACGTCGACGCGCTGCTCGCCCTGACCTGGCTGCCCGACACCGTCGCCCGCGATCTCTCCGCCGCCCTCCACGGCGAACCGCTGCCGAGCCTTCAAGGCGAGGCCCCATCCGGTCGTAGAATGCAGTCGTGACGACTTCCGCTGCACCGAGTATCGGATCGGGGCTCGACGTCACGGTGATCACCGGGATGTCGGGGGCTGGGCGTGCCACCGCCGCCAACGTGTTGGAAGACCTCGGTTTCTTCGTCATCGACAACCTCCCGCCGGCCCTGATCGGCAAGGTCGCCGAGCTCGCACGCGGCGGCAGCAGCCCGCAGCGCTACGGCTTCGGAGTCGACGTACGGACCGGGTCGTTCGTCGAGGATCTCGACGAAGCCCTGGCCGAACTCCGCGCGCTGGGAGCGCGCACTCGGGTGTTGTTCCTCGAAGCCGCGGACGACGCACTGGTCCGTCGATTCGACGCCTCCCGTCGCCCGCATCCGCTCGCCGATGCCGAGCGACTCCTCGAAGGCATCCAGAAGGAGCGGGCGCTGCTCGGGGAGTTGAAGGGCCGCGCCGACGTCGTCATCGACACCTCGATGTTGAACGTGCACGAACTGCGCGATCGCCTGGTATCGATCTTTGCGTCCGAGACGACCAACGCGTCGTTGCAGATCGACGTCGTGAGCTTCGGGTTCAAGTACGGACTGCCGCTCGACGTCGACCTCGTGTTCGACTGCCGGTTCCTCCCCAATCCGCACTGGGTCGACGACCTCCGCCCCCTCGACGGCCGCAACCGCGCCGTGCGTGAGTACGTGCTCGCGCAGGACGAAGCCAAAGCGTTTCTCGATCAACTGCGCCAACTCTTCGAGCTGACCCTGCCTGCCTACGAACGCGAGGGAAAGGCCTACCTGTCCATCGCGATCGGCTGCACCGGCGGCCGCCATCGCAGCGTGACGATCGCGGAGCAACTCGGTGCAACGATCGGCGACCTCGGGTACCACCCGCACGTTCGCCACCGCGACGTCGACCGCGACTGATCCACGAATGAAACTCGGGCAGGACAGGTGAACTCACCAAAGGTCGTCGCGATCGGCGGCGGACACGGCCTGGCGATGACGCTGCGCGCCGTGCGCCGGTACACCGACGACATCACCGCGATCGTCAGCGTGGCCGACGACGGCGGTTCGACCGGACGCCTGCGCCGTGATCTCGGCGTGCTCGGCGTCGGCGACCTCCGGAAATGTTTGGTCGCGCTCGCTGATGCCGACGACACCGACGCATCGATGTGGGCCGACGCATGGGAACACCGCTTCGCCGCCGGCGATCTGGAAGGCCATGCGCTCGGCAATCTGATCCTCGTCGGGCTCGCCGAAGTCACCGGCGACTGGGAGATCGCACTCGCCGTCGCCGGACGAACGCTCGGTGCGGTTGGCCGCGTGCTCCCGGCCACGTCCGAGCCGGTCGTGCTGCTCGCGGAACTCGATCACGGTTGCATCGAAGGTCAGGTCCGGATTCAGAACTCGACCGACCGCATCCGACGCGTCGCCTTGGTGCCACCGGACGCCGCCTCACCGGCGGCGGTCACCGAAGCGATCGTGGCCGCAGACCAGATCGTGCTCGCCCCCGGATCGCTGTTCACGAGTCTCCTACCGGCCCTGTGCGTCAGTGCCGTCACCGCGGCTCTCGGACGTGCCACTGCACCCGTGATCCAAGTCGTCAATCTCGCCGCGCAGCTCCCCGAGACCGAGGGGTTGGACGCCCAAGACCACCTCCGCGCCGTCCTCGAGCGCGGATTGCACGTGGACGACCTGGTGGTGGACACCAGCAGCCGTTTGCGGGTCGACGTGACTGCGATCGAGAAGCTGGGCGTGCGCGTCGTCACCGCGGATCTCGCCCGACCCGACGTCAGCGCCCACGAACCGGCCAAACTGGCGCCGGTACTCGCCGGTCTGCTGGAGTCAGCGCCCGAGGGCAACAACATTCGAATCGGGCAACGACGCCCGAAGATGGAGGAGTCATGACGGTACGGGTTGGGATCAACGGTTTCGGGCGCATCGGTCGTTCGTTCACCCGAGCAATGCTCGCCCACGGCGCCGACGCGCCGGTTGAGTTGGTGGCCGTCAACGACCCCTTCGGTGATTCCGCCACGATGGCCTTCCTCCTCAAGCACGACTCGGTGGGTGGCACGCTCCCGAACGACGTGGCCGAGACCGACGGTGGATTCTCGATCGACGGAAAGACCATCAAGAAACTCGAAGAGCGGGACCCGGACCAGATTCCGTGGGGCGACAACGGCGTGGACGTCGTGATCGAGTCGACCGGTCTCTTCACCGCCCGGGGCGACGCCGCCAAGCACCTCGCCGGTGGTGCCAAGCGCGTGGTCATCTCCGCGCCGAGTGGCGACGCCGACACGATGATCTGCATGGGCGTCAACGACGGCGACTTCGACCCGTCGGCGCACACCGTGATCTCCAACGCGTCCTGCACCACCAACTGTCTCGCGCCGTTAGCCAAGGTGCTGCACGACAGTTTCGGCATCGAGCGCGGCTTCATCACCACCGTGCACGCGTACACCTCGGACCAGCAGCTCCAGGACCAGGCGGTCGCCACCCGCAGCGGCAAGCCGGACCTGCGCCGTATGCGCGCCGCCGCGTTGAGCATCATCCCGAACAGCACCGGCGCCGCTCGTGCGATCGGTCTCGTCCTCCCCGAGTTGAAGGGCCGCCTCGACGGCATGGCGCTGCGGGTTCCGGTCCCCACCGGTTCGATCACGGACCTCGTGGCCACGCTCAAGCGTGAGGCCTCGATCGAGGAAGTCAACGCGGCCTATCAGGCGGCGGCAGGAAACTCTTCGTACCGCGGCGTGCTCGAGTACAGCGACGAGCCGCTCGTCTCGGCGGACATCGTGGGCAACCCCAGTTCGTGCATCTACTCGTCGGTCGACACGATGGTGAACGGCCCCACGGTCAAGGTGCTCGGCTGGTACGACAACGAGTGGGGCTACTCCAACCGGCTCGTCGACCTCGCGTCCTTCATTGGCGCGCAATAGTTGAACCTCCCCCCGCTCGACGACCTCGAGATCGAGGAGGGCAATCGCGTTCTCGTCCGGGTCGACTTCAACGTGCCGTTGCGCGACGGCAAGATCGAAGACGACCTCCGGATCGTGGCCGCGTTGCCCACGTTGACCAACCTGCTCGACCGGGGCGCGACGGTGGTGGCGTGCAGCCATCTCGGGCGTCCGCAGGGCAAGGTCGACGAGAAGTACTCGATGGCGCCCGTGGCCGAGCACCTCTCCGCGTTGCTCGGTCGTCCGGTGCCGCTCGCGCCCCGTCTTTACGGGTCGCACGTGGAAGACACGATCATTGAGGCGGGTCCGGGCGCG
>JANLTQ010000210.1:0-4711 GCA_031363005.1 Acidimicrobiia bacterium
GGCACGTGTTACGCCGTTGGCGACTGGAGCACTGGTGGAACGTTCTTCGCCAAGATCTCCGGTACCTGCACGGCAGCGAACGCGGCAACCTCAGCCGGTTCCGCGGTTCCGACCGCTCCGGCGACGTCCGCAACGGCGAACGACACCTGGTCCTCGGCCTGGTAGCCAACGCAACAAACAACTGTTTGGAGGGGCCCGGATTCGTCCGGGCCCCTCTTTTCGTTGTGGGGCGAGCGCCTCATACGGTTCGGCGTTCTCAAGCGCGTCAGCGACGAAGCCGACACTCAGTACATGTCCGCCATGACGGGAAGGCCGCCACGAACTGACGATCATGGCTTCACGCTGATCGAGCTCATGGTGGTGGTCTTGATCATCGCGATTTTGATGGCCATTGCTATCCCGACGTTCCTCGGCGCCAAGGCCCGAAGCCAGGACAAGGCAACCCAGTCGAGTCTTCGGAATGCGATAACGAACGCGAAGGTCATCTACAACCACACTGATCTCACGACCTACTCCGGCGCGACGGCGAGCGCACTCGGCGCTGCCGAACCGAGCATGAGTTTCCTTCCCGCTTCGACCACCTCGACCCAGTCGAAGGAAATTTCGGTCAACGAGCAGGGGACGTTCATCGTCTTGGCGGCTCGCTCTTCGACCCAGACGTGCTTCGTGATCGCGGATTGGGAAACGTCCGGGACGTTCTTCGCCAAGGTCACGGGTGACTGCTCTGCGGCCGCGGCGGCAACTGCGCTCAACGCGACGGTGACGGCTCCGTCGGCCCCTTCGCCGACCTCGAACTCCACGTCGAGCGCACCCAACGCGTGGGTCGCGTCCTGGTAGTCCCAGCGTTCCTAGGCTGATCCCTTCATGCTGCTCCTCGTCTGCGCGCTCTTCGGCCTGCTCGTCGGTTCCTTTCTCAACGTCGTCGTCTGGCGCGTGCCGCGCCACGAGTCGATTGTGCGACCGGGCTCGCACTGTCCGGCGTGTGACACCGAACTCGGGGCGATCGAAAACGTGCCGGTGTTGTCGTGGGTCGCACTGCGCGGCCGGTGTCGGCACTGTTCGGCCCGTATCTCGGTCCGCTATCCGCTCGTCGAGCTGGCCAACGCCGCGCTCTGGGTCGGTGTGGCCCAACGCTTCGGATCGAGCTGGGAGGTCCCGGCCTACTGCGCCCTCGCCTCGGGCCTGCTGGCCCTCTCGCTGATCGACCTCGACCACTTCCTGCTCCCGAATCGGGTGCTGTATCCCGTCGGGATCATCGTCGGTGCGCTCCTGCTCCTGCCGGCGGCCCTCGACGATCACTGGGACCTCGCGCTGCGGGCGGTGGAAGGCGGGGCGGCTGCGTTCGGCGTGTTCCTCCTCATCCACCTCATCTCGCCTCGAGGGATGGGCTTCGGCGATGTGCGACTCAGTTTCGTGCTGGGCATGGCCCTCGGCTGGCTCTCATGGGGGCACGTCTTCCTGGGACTCTTCGCCGGGTTCTTCCTCGGCGCGGTCGTGGGCTCGGGCCTCATCGTGTCCAAGCTCCGCACGCGGAAAGACCCGGTGCCGTTCGGCCCATTCATGGCCGCCGGCGCGATGGTCGCGATCTTCGCGGGGACCCAACTCCTCGACCTCTACCGCGGGAACTGATCGGTCGACGGCACGGAAAACTCGTCCGCCCGACTCGGGTGTGACCCCGCGCGAGCGACGATGATGGGCCGCGCGCCCCACGTTCGGGGGGCGCGCGCTAGGTCCTTCGGTTCATTGATGGTCGCGTGGCTCAACTGACGTGGCTCATGTTGACGATGTTCTGGCTTGAGACTTACTGTGCCGAAAGTCAACGAGGGGCAACAGCCGTGGCGTCGCCAATACCGCACGATCTTCTGACCGCCCGCGAGGTGGCCGACGTGATGCGTGTCTCCACCATGACCGTGTACCGGTTGATCAAGGCAGGAGAACTGCCAGCGATTCGCGTTGGCAAACACCTCCGCATCCGTGAACGTGACGTGGTGCAGTTCCTCGACGAGCGTGTCGTCGGGACAGTCACCGAGGGAGGCTCGGACCAGTGGCCCGCCGTCTGATCGGACTCGACATCGGGACCAACGCGGTCCGTGTCGCCGAGATCGAGCCCGGCAATCCGCCTCGTCTGACGAGTTTCGGACAGGTGGCCCTCCCCGCCGGCGCGATGCGCGACGGCGAGGTTGTCGACCCCACCGCCGTCACCGCGGCTATCCAGCGACTCTGGAAGGAACTGAGCCTCAAGAAGGCAGCGGTCCGGGTAGGGGTTGCGACCCCTCGAGTGCTCGTTCGCACCGTCGATCTGCCGACGATGTCGGACGACGAGATGGCCGGAGCACTGCGGTTCCAGGCCCAAGAGCTCATCCCGATCCCGCTCGAGGACGCCGTCCTCGATTTCCAGGTCCTCGAAGCGCTGCCCGCAGGCGAGCCCGGCCCCGACGGTGTCCCGACGCAGCCCATGAGCCGGGTCCTGCTCGCCGCCGCGCACAAGGATCTGATTCGGAACCTCACCGGCGCAGTCCGCGCCGCCGGTCTCTCCGTGGCCTCGGTCGACCTGGTGCCGCTCGCCCTGGTGCGATCGGTCGGGCGGCGGGTCTCGGACAACGGCGGCGGCGTCGAGGCGATCGTCAGTGTCGGCGGCGGCGTCACCGTTGTCGTCGTGCACGAACTCGGCATTCCTCGCTTCGTCCGGATCTTGGGTTCCGGTGGCCGTCTCGTCACCGACGCGATCGCTCGGGACCTCGAACTCACCCAGGACCAGGCCGAAGCCGTCAAGCGCCAAGACGAGCGCGCGCCGAGCGACCTGGCTCAGCGGGCTCGCGGCGCCATGGCGCGTCCGATCTCGGATCTCGTCGAGCAGATCCGCGGCTCGCTCGACTACTACCGGACCCAGCCCGACGCGATGAGGCTCTTGCGCGTCACGCTCACGGGCGGCGGTTCGTTGACCCCGGGGCTCGCGGACCAACTCCTCGACACGATCGGCGTTCCGGTCGACCTGGCCCGGCCTCGCGAACATGTCGCCGTCGGAGATATCGGGTTTGCCGAGGACCAGTTGCCGGTACTCGACCCGTTCTTGCCGGTGCCGGTCGGTTTGGCGCTGGGCGGACTCATGCCCGGCAAGCGCATTGATCTCCTGGGCGTCGGGTTCAAGGAGCCTGCCGACCGCGCGCAGCTGATCAAGGTCGGTGCGCTCGTCGGCGTGGTGCTGTTGGCCGGACTTGCGGGCCTGACGTATCTCAAACAGGGACAGGTCGACGACGAGAAGTCGAAACTCGCAAGCGCGGTGGCGAAGAACACGGCGCTGCAGACCAAGATCGAGGCACTGGCTGCCGTCGGCCAGCGCCAGACCCAGATCGAAACGCTCTCGACCGAGACGCAGGCGCTGTTGGCCAACGATGTCTCGTGGTCGTCGCTGTTGCAGGCCATCTCGCGCACGATTCCTTCGGACGTCTGGTTGACCTCCTTCCAAGGCACGGTCACCCAACCAACCGCGGCTGCTACGGCTCCAGCCCCCGTACCCGCACCGGCTGCGGGCGGTTCGACCGACACCACCACCCCGGCACCAGTGACGCCGGCCCCGGTGGTTGCGTCCGGACCATCCGGGACGGTCAACTTCTCCGCATCCGCTCGGGACTTCGATGCCGTCGCCAAGTGGATTCAACGCATCGGCGCCGACATTCCTTCGTTCAGCGACCTGTGGGTCCCGAATGCGTCGAAGGCCGAAGCGACTGCCTCGACCCCGGGCAGTACCGTCTCGTCGTCCACGGGTTCGGGCACGGTGACCTTCACCTCCACGGCGACGATCACCCCGGCGGCGAAGTCCAAACGCGACGAGGACTACAAGGTGACGCCATGAAGCGCAATGCGCTGATCGCCGGTGCTGTCGGCCTCGTGGTCGTGATCCTGGCCTGGTACTTCATCATCTACAGCCCGATCGGTGACGATCTCTCGGCCGCCGAGACCTCCACCGCGTCCGAGCAGGCCAAGACCCAGGATCTGGAGAACACGCTGGCCCGCCTCGCCGCGCAGTCGAAGAACTCGACGCGTCAGGAAGCCCTGCTGCGCAAGTTCGACCAAGCGATCCCGGAGAAGTCGAACTTGGCCGACTTCATCATTCAGTTGAGCAAGTTGGAGACCAGCTCGGGCATCACGTTCCAGTCGGTGACGCCGTCCCCGCCCGCAGCCAGTGGTAGCTCGAGCGTGATCGCCCTGAGCATCAACATCAAAGGCAGCTTCTTCCAGGTGAAGAACTACCTTTCGCAGCTCGAGCGTCTGGAACGGCTCGTCATCGTGGATGGCGTGACCATTTCGGCCGCCGGCGATTCGTCGTCCTCGACCGGCAGTTCGGTCTCGGACACGACGGGGTTGACCGTCACCCTCACCGGGCGGATGTTCACTCGGGCGGCACCCCAGCCAGCGGCCGGAACTCCGAGCGCAACCACACCGACCACGGTGGCGGGCGGATCGACGTCCACGACCACACCAGGCGGTACCACCAGTTCTTCGACTCCGTCGGGAGGTACGTGATGTCAAACTCGCGCCGCAGTCGCCGCGAAGAGAACCATCAACGCACGGGAGTGGCGATTGGCCTCGCCGGTGCGCTGATCGCCGCGCTGCTCATCTACCAAGTGTTCGTCCGCAGTGACGACACCGCCGCGCCGACTGCCGCGGGTCGGTCCACGTCGGGCGTTTCGATCGACGGGAAGGTCGCGCC
>JANLTQ010000231.1:0-1936 GCA_031363005.1 Acidimicrobiia bacterium
CGTCGCGCCGACCGCCGCTTTCTCGTCCTTGCCGCCCCAGTTCGCCGCGGTCCCGGCGCTGCCGTGGCCCCACTTCTTCGACTTCCGCTTGGCCATCAGCTGGCGGATCACTGCACGGTCGTCGCCGTGTTCGAGTGTGCGCAACACCGAACCCATCTCCGATGCGCCCGCGAGCAGCCGCTGCGCCAACTTGTCGTCGGGGATCTCGGCGCATCGGGCCAGGACCGACTCGAGCCCGCGCACCTGCTCGACGGCATCCAGTCGATCGAACTGTGGAAGAACGACCGGGAGATCGACGAGTGAGTCCAGCCGATCCCAGTTGTCGGCGAAGACCGAAGCGACGTCTCGCAACGAGACCAACTTCGGGTGGTCCACCCGCACGTCGAGCAACCGCGCCACGGTGATGATCGGGGCGAGCTCGGGAGTGGCGAACATGCGATCCACTTCCTCCTGCCACCGGCGCCCGAACTCCAGCAGACTCTCCACCTCGTCAAGGACTTCCACGCTCGGTGGGAGACCGGCCTCGACTGGGTGCTCCGAGAGGATGCGTTGGGCAAACGCATGCACGGTTCCGATCGCGGCCGAGTCGAGATCGGCAAGTGCCGCGTCGGCGCGCGCCCGGTCGGCAGCGGTCGCTGCGTTCGCGCCGGTGGACGCGTTCGCGGACGCGTCTGCCGAGTGCACCACGCGCTCGAGCGCTTCTCGGACCCGAGACCGCAGCTCACTCGCAGCCGCCTCGGTAAAGGTGATCGCGGCGATCTCGCGCATCGGCACGTCGCGCGCCAGGACCAACGAGACCACCCGATCGACGAGCTGTTTGGTCTTGCCGGTGCCCGCTCCCGCCTCGACGAACAGCAACGCGTCCAGACCGTCGGTGGTGATGAGCCGACGGACGTCTGCATCCACGAGGGTCACCGCGGCGCCGGTCGATGCGGCGGTCGACGCAGTCATTGCATCGGTCATGCCTCGACCTCCGGCGGCTGCAAGGCGTGCAGGAACTCGAGCTCCGGTGCCGATTCCTTCGCCGCGGACTGCGCGCCCCGCTGCGCCGGGCACAGATCGTCGAAATCACAGTACGCACAGTTGGCATCGGTACCGCTGAACCAGTCGGGTTCGCCCGGAACGGCCGGGAAGATGCCGCTGTCGATGCCGTCGACGATCTGTCCGACCACGGTGCGAAACCGATCCGCGGTGGTCTCGTCGAGCAGCACTTCATCGCGCTTGAACCCGCCGCGCTCCGAGATGTACCAGTACGCGGATTCCACGGAGTCGACACCGAGACGTTGGCGGGCCGCTTCGGCATACAGCGGGAGCTGCAGGCGGGCGCCGCCCCACACCGGGTCGCCGGCCAATCCGGCCGGCGCGCTCGGTTGCTTGCCGGTCTTGTAGTCGAGCACCACCCGGGTGCCATCGGGACGACGGTCGATGCGATCGGCGCGACCACGGAACTTCACGATCGCGCCGCTCGGCACGGTGATCTCCACGGGCGGTGCGTCATCGAAGCCGAACGGAAACTCAACCGACTCCGGGACAACGCCTTGACGCTCGCGGTAGAGGCTGTCCAGCAACAGGAACTGCACGACGTCGGATTCGATCTCCTCCCGGTGCAGCGCCCACAACACGGCTTTGCCCGTGAGGCCCTTGGCCTCCGTCTCGGCCATCAGCTCGGTGACGATCTCGCGCATTCGGCGCACGGCCGAGCGCGGCCAGCTCTCCCCCGCCGGGACTCGCTCCGCTTCCGGTCGTGCGAGTTCTTCGTCCATGAAGCGTTCGAGCACGGCGTGCACGAGCGTCCCCCGCTCTCGAGGCGAAAGTTCGAGCAGCCGTTCAGGCTCCTCCTCGACCGGTACGGACAGCACGTGGGTGAGGAAATAGCGGAACGGACACGTACTCCACGTTTCGAGCCGCGTGGCCGACACCACCTCGCCCGTCGCCG
>JANLTQ010000692.1:0-1687 GCA_031363005.1 Acidimicrobiia bacterium
CCAACGAAGGATGGGATCTCTCTCTCGCCATCCTCGTCGCCGGTCTCATCGGCGCGGCCGTGGCCGTGGTGATCGGATATCCGGCGATCCGCCGGCGGGGCCTGACGCTCGCCGTGATCACGCTCGCGTTTGCGCTCGTCACCCAGACCTTCATCTTGAATCGCGAGTTCTTCGGAGATTGGCTGCCGGAATCACGCATCGAGCGACCCGACCTCTTCGGCATCATCGACATCCGCTCCGAAACGCGTTTCTATTACTTCACGCTCGTCGTCCTCGGCCTGATGATGCTCGCGGCGCGCGGGATACGGAACAGCCGCACCGGCCGAGCGCTCATCGCGATCCGGGAGAACGAGAACGCCGCTCGTTCCTACGGCGTCGATGCGGTGCGCACGACCGTCACCGCCTTCGCGATCTCAGGGTTCATGGCCGCGGTCGCCGGCGTGCTCTTCGTGCATCTCCAGAACGGACTGGGGACGGCGCCGTTCGATCCGCGCGAGAGCCTGACTGCGTTCTCGACGGTGGTGATCGGGGGCATGGGCTCGCTCCCGGGCGCGGTCCTCGGCGCGGTCTACATCCGCGGCGCGCAGTACTTCCTCCCTGGCAACTGGCAACTCATTGCCAGCGGGCTCGGGGTGCTCGTGGTGCTCTGGATCCTGCCCGGCGGACTCGCGGCGGCGATCGCACGGGTCCGTGATGCCTACCTGCGGTGGGTCGCCGAACGGCGCGGCATCGTCGTCGCCAGCCTGCTCGCCGACCGCAAGGTCGAGACGGCAACGCCCGAGGCAGTTCCCCTCCCTCATGCCGACGTGCCGTTGCCCGTCGCCGCCGGTACGACCGAGGCCGACCGATGACCGCGACTCCCGTCCCGGCTGCGCCTCGGGGCTTCGCCCGCTTTCGCCATTGGCTCGGGTCCCTCGGGGGCGGCGCGCCGCTGTATCCGATCTTGATCCTGTTCGGGCTCACTGCGGTCGACCAACTCGACAAGACCGCGTTCCGAATCCTGCTGCCGGACATTGCCAAGGATCTCAATCTCAGTAGCGGGAGCGCACTCCAACTGGTTGCCGTGATCGCCGCTGCCGCGATCCTGCTCTCGGTCCCGATTGGGTTCCTCGCCGACCGCCACCGCCGCGTTCCCATCGCCATCGGCGGCGCCGTCGTCTGGGGTCTGTTCTCGCTCCTCACCGGTTTCGCCACCGCCACCTGGGTCGTGTTGATCGCCCGTGCCGGCTCGCAACTCGGTGAAGCCGCCAACGGACCGACGCACAACTCTCTGCTCGCCGACTACTACCCGTTCGACGCTCGTAACGGCGTCTTCTCGTTCCAGCGATCGGCGGTGGCGGTCGGCGCGGGACTCGGCCCACTGATTGCCGGCCCCGTCGCCGCCACCTACGGCTGGCGCGTTCCGTTCATCGTCTTCGCGTTCCCCACCGCGATCATGGTCATCCTCGCCCTCCGCATGCGTGAGCCGATCCGGGGCCACTTCGAGCGCGCCGCGATGGGTGCCTCGGACGAGACCATCGCGACCGAAGATGTTCCGCCGAGCTTCGCCGAGTCCTGGCGCATCGTCTGGAACGTCGGGACGCTGCGGCGCATCTTCTTCGCCCTGCCCTTCATCTCCACCGCCTTCATCGGCCTCGGAGAGATGAGCGCGTTGTTCTACGACAGGATCTTCCACGTCGGCACCGCC
>JANLTQ010000265.1:0-15559 GCA_031363005.1 Acidimicrobiia bacterium
CGGGTGGCTGGTTCATCGGGTGGCAGGTTCATCGGGTGGCTGGTTCAGCGGGTGGCTGGTTCATCGGGGGCCTGGGGCCGACGGGACCGAGACGTCGAGGAGCCGCACCCGCTGGGCCCGACGAGCCAGGTCCTCCATCACCGCGAGCGCCACCTTGCTCTTGGCCGCCATGTTCTCGACGCGCCCGAACCGGACAACGGTGGCCGGCAGCGAGCCCGTCGCGAGACGTGCCGTGGCAACGCCCTTGATCATGGTGAAGCGGGTGACCGCAACTCGGAGTTCGGGGCTCATCGTGGCCAGGCCACGGGGTGCGGCAGCGAGCGCCAGCCGCTGGCCGAGCTCCGGCGCCGGGCCCGCACCGACGATCACGGGGAGCCCGGGCGGTGTCGCAGCCTCGCGCGAGATGACCCGACCGTCGTGGTCCACCACCGCGATGGGTGCGGTGCCGGTCCCCCGCACCACTCCGATGGGGTGTCGCTCCCGGACCGTGATGATGACCGTGCTCGGCAGCTCCGTTGTCACCATCGCGTGCTCAACGGCAGGGAGGGCCTCGACGCGGCGCGCTACCGCAACGGTATCGAGGAAGAGCAACGGTTCTCCGTCTTCGACGCCTGCCGCGGATCGCACGACGTCGGCCGAGATGCTGTTGGTGCCTCGGATCGTCACCGTGTCCGCGCCGAACAGGGGCGAGCGCGCCACGACGAATCCGATTCCGAGCAGCGCAACGACTGCCATCACGCAACTCAGGATCCACAACCGGCGACGGCCTTCGGCCCGTCGGACTTCGATCCAGCGCTCACGCATTCGGGGATCGACGCCGGCAGGTCCGAAGCCATCAAGTCCGACGTCATCCAGCCCCACATCATCGAGCCCGACACCGTCAAGCCCGTCGACCGGTGGCTCGGCGTTGAGGCTTCCCGGGTTCGGGGGGAGATCCGTGGTCGTCATCGGAGGTTCGTCCATGGTCGAAGGCGGGTGCTCGTTCAGCCGGGTTCGAAACCGAGGAAATGGACCTCGACCTCGAGCTCGACGCCCGTGTCGTGCGCTACACGGTCGCGCACGGATGCGATCAAATGGTGGACATCGGCCGCGGTGCCGCCCGAATCGGCCCGGATGAAGTTGGCGTGCTTCTCGGAAACGACCGCACCGCCGTGTCGGAAGCCCCGGAGGCCGCAGACCTGATCAATAAGGCGCGCCGCGGAATCTCCCGGCGGATTGCGAAAGACCGAGCCGGCGTTCGCACCGCCCGGCTGGTGCTCCGTGCGCCAGCGAACGACGTCGGCGAGTTCGTCGCGCAGGACATCCGGCGAGCCCGGCGTCACGACGAACTCGGCCCCCACCACGATCTCCATCGGCCCGAGCGCGGAGTGCCGGTACCCCAACTCGAGACTGGCGGGGTCGCGTCGTTCGACGCGACCGTCCGCAGCCAGGTCGACGATGGTCGCGGCCCGTAGGACTTCGCGGGTCTCCCGTCCGTGACCGCCGGCGTTCATGCGTACGGCCCCGCCGACCGACCCCGGGATTCCGACGAAGAAGCCGAGCCCGGACCGGCCCGCGGCGGCGCTCCGACGAGCGAGGACGGGCAGCGCCGTGGCGGCGCCGGCCACGACGTGATCGGAGCCGATCTCGACGTGGTCGAACCCGGAACCGAGGGTGATGATGACGCCGGCGAATCCGGCATCGGCGACCAGCAGGTTCGATCCCCGCCCCACCACGGCCACGGGGACATCGGGAGAGAGCGACCGAGCGATCGTCGCACCGTCCCCATCGGTCTCCATGCGGACACGAATCGCGGCCGGACCACCGACGCGCCAGGTCGTGAGCGCACCCAATGCCACATTGCGCTCCACCTGGCCGGGGAGTGCCGCGCCGAGCGCGTTCGCCACCCGGTCGAAGTCGACCGTCACGACCCGCTCACCGTCGACGCTCGGCGCGTCCGAGCAGCTCGTCGCCGAGGGTGGTGATGTCGCCACCGCCAAGGGTGAGGATCACATCGCCCGGACGGGCGTACCCCGGAACCAGGTCGGCGAGTTCGGCGCGGTGCGGGAAGTACGCCACCCGCTGATCGGGGTGCGCATCGAGCACGGCCCGCACGAGCAGTTCGCCGGTGATCCCGGGGATCGGCGATTCGTGAAATCCACACACGTCGGTGAGCACGACTTGGTCCGCACCGACGAAGGCGTCGGCGAACTCGGCCCACATGACCGCGGTACGCGCGTATCGAAACGGTTGGAACACTGCGACGACCCGCCGGTACCCGGCCTCGCGTGCAGCACCGATGGTCCCGTGCACCTCCAGGGGCAGCAGCGCGTAGTCGTCGATGATGTCCACGCCATCGAAGGTCCCGCGGTGTTGAAATCGACGCGCGACCCCGCCGAAGCCGGCCAGCGCGTGGCGGACGGACTCGAAGTCGCACCCCAACTCCATGGTCATGGCCGCGGCCCCGGCCGCGTTCTGCGCGTGGTGCCGGCCGATGATCGGGAGTTGGATCTCCCCACGCGCTTCGCCGTCGACCTCCAACACGAAGTGCGAACCGTGCGGCCCACCCCGGTAGTCGAGAGCGCGATAGCGCGCGCCTTCCGCGAGGCCGTAGGTGACGACGTCGGTCCGTTGCGCGGCGAGTGCCGCGAGGAACTCGTCATCGGCACACACCACCGGGAGACGTTCGATCGACGCAACGAACGAACCGAACGCATTGCGCAGGGCGTCCATCGATCCCCAGAACCACAGGTGATCGTTGTCAACGTTGGTAACGAGCGCCGCTTCGAGTGGGAGTTCGAGAAAGGTGCCGTCGCTCTCGTCGGCCTCCACGACCAGCCAGTCGCCGCGGTCGAGCCCGGCATTGGCACCAACCTCGTTCAGTTCGCTGCCGATGAGGAAACTGGGATGCATTCCCGCGGCTCGCAGGATCAGCGTGATCATCGACGAGGTCGTGGTCTTGCCGTGGGTCCCGGCGACTCCGATTCCCCGACGCGTTGCCACGATCGACGCGAGCGCGTCGGCGCGGCTCAGCACCGGGATCCCTCGTTCGACCGCCGCCTGGACCTCGACGTTGGTGAGCGGGACCGCCGAACTGATGATCACCGCATCGAGATCCGTTGCGAGATTGGTGGCGCGTTGGGGCACCTGACAATCCACGCCGAGGAGTCGCAACCGGTCGAGTCGGGAGTTCTCGCGCACGTCGGACCCGCTGACGATGTGGCCCATCTCGGCGAGGATGGCGGTGTACGCACTCATGCCGGCACCTCCGGCCCCGATGATGTGCAACCGCCGCGGTGCGGTGAGATCGAGCCGTTGGGCGCGCGCCGGTTCAGGCGGCGACACGAGCCGCACCTTCGATGATCCGGCCGAGTGCCGACGCCGCGTCCGGGTGGCCGCCGGTCCGGGCTGCGGCACCCATGGCGGCGAGCCGCTCCGGGTCCGCGAGCAGCTCCGACAGCATCGGCTCGACGTGCGCGACATCGCAGTCCGCGTCAGAGACCACCAGCGCGCCGCCGAGTTCGACGACGGTGCGCACATTGGCGGTCTGTTGGTCCTGCGCCGCGCCCGACCACGGCACGAAGACGGCGGCGATGCCGACGGCACTCGCCTCGGCAATGGTGGTGGCACCGGCCCGAGCAAACAGCAACGCGCTCGACGCGTACAGCTCGGCCATGTCGGGCTCGAAGTCGACGAGTTCATAGACGAGGCGATCCTCGGCTCGGCGCAAAGTCGCCAGCCGATCCCGGCACGCGTCCACGTGCTTGGGTCCGGCCACGTGACGCACCGAAACATCCTCACGCGCGCGCCAACGGTCGTAGAGCCCCAACGCAACGTCGTTCAGGCGACCCGCGCCCTGACTCCCGCCCACGACCGAGACGCGCGGCGGCTCGACCGGTCGTCGGGTCACCGCCGCGATCTCTCGCCGAACGGGGTTGCCCGTTACGGTGGCGAGCGGCCAACGCGACACGGGGAATGCCACCAACGGTTGCGCTCCGGCGCGCACGGCGATGCGGTTGACCAGTCCGGGCACCGCGTTCTGCTCGTGGATCACGGTCGGGATTCGCCGCGCCAGTCCTGCGAACACCGCCGGCGCCGAGGCGTACCCGCCGACGCCGACCACGACCGCCGGCCGCAACTGCCCCAACGTCCGCAGACACGCGAAGAACGCGCCCGCAAATCCGATGACGGCACGCACGGAACGCACGATGTCACGCGGTGCACGCGAACGTTGAATGCCGTCGAGCGTGAGCAGGTCGATCTCGTACCCGGCCGCGGGCACGGCGACCGCTTCCAAGCCGCGCGCCGCGCCGATGAATCGGACCGACGCGGGCGCGTGACCACGCGCCACCAGCTCGTCGGCGATCGCCAGGGCGGGAGTCACGTGCCCACCGGTGCCACCGCCGGTGATGATGGCGTAGACGTCGACGGTCGTCACGACCGTCCTTGGCGCGCAACGTTCACGAGGATTCCCGCGCCCACCATCGTCGAGATCAGCGCGGTGCCGCCGAACGACACGAACGGCAACGGAACCCCCGTCACCGGCAACAGGCCGACGACCGCGCCGAGGTTGAGGACGGCCTGACCGACGATCCACGCGGTCGCGCCGACGGCGATGAGCGCGCCGAACCGGTCGGGAGCCCGCGCCGCGGTCCGAATGCCGATCACGGCGATCAACGCGAACAATCCGACGACGAGCGCGCAACCGAGCAGTCCGAGCTCCTCGCCGATGACCGCGAAGATGAAGTCAGTGTGCGCAGCCGGGAGGAACTGCCACTTGGCGCGGCCGGCACCGAGTCCCACACCGGTCCAGCCTCCGCTGCCCGTCGCGATCAGTGACTGCACGACCTGATAGCCGGTGTTCGAGCGGTCGGCGAACGGGTCGAGGAACGAGAGCATGCGGGCGCGCCGCCACGAGACCGCGGTGGCGGCGATGGTGACCAACGCGGCCCCGGCGGCGCCGAGCACACCGAGGTGGCGACCCCGAACACCTCCGACGACCAGGATCGCCACGACCATCACCGCAATCACCATCAGCGATGCGAGGTCCGGTTCGGCCATCATCAGGACGGCGATGCACCCCAGCACGAGTGCGATCGGCCGCAACGACTGTTTCCAGTCCATGATCACGTTCTCGCGGCGAGTCAACACGTCGGCGGCGAACATCAACAGTGCGAGCTTCGCGATTTCGGACGGCTGCAGGCGGAACTGACCGAACCCGAGCCAGCGTCGTGCGCCATCGACCTTGATGCCGATGCCCGGGATCAGGACGACGAACAACAAGCCGAACGAACCGATCAGCAGGGGAAGCACCCAGCGTCGCCACGTCCGGTAATCGATGCGCGACGCGACGAGGAATCCGACCGACGCCAGAGCCGTCCACATCACCTGCCGTTCGAAGAACCACCACGGGCTTCCCTTGTCGTCGATCGAGCGGACCGACGAGGCGGACAGCACCATGACCAAACCGACGATGTTCAAGATCACGACGCCGAGGACCAACAAGACCGAGTTCGGAGTTCGGGTGCTCTCGGACTGCGCCCACCACGACCGCAGCCGCGAGAACCATCGGGGCGCGGACGGTACCGCCGCGGCGGACGTCATTCGGACGCCTCGGAAGCCCCGATGAGCGCCTCGACTTCGGCGCGAAAGTCGTCGCCCCGCTCGGAATAACTCGAGTACCAGTCGAATGACGCGCACGCCGGCGACAGAAGGACGACGTCCCCCGGCTCGGCAGCCGCCGCGGCCACACGAACCGCGTCCCGCATCGACGCGGCACGCGTCACCGCGACGCTCCCGGCAAAGACGTGTTCGACTTCTTCCGGTGTGTCGCCGATCGCAACTACTCGGCGGAGCCGGTTCGTCACCGCGCCGAGCGCGCCGAGATCCACGCCTTTGCTGTCTCCCCCGGCGAGCAACACCACGCTCGGATAACCGAGAACTGCCGCGACTGCGGCGTGGGGGTTCGTGGCTTTCGAATCATCGACGTAGTCCACACCATCAGCCTTACCGATCAGCTCGGTGCGGTGGTGGAGCCTCTGAAAACCGGTGACGGCGCTCGCGATTCCGCGCTCGGTCGCACCAAGTGGCACGGCCGCGGCAGCCGCCGCCGCGATGTTGGCCCGCTCGTGCGGTGCGAACCGGCGCGCCGCCCAGCGGTCGAGGACGTGTCCGGTCGCGTCGATGAGCGCGTCGTCCCGCCACCCCACCGCGCCGACCGCAGGATCAGCAACGGTGAATCCGATTCGTGATCCAGTTGCGGTGAGGACGAGATCGGCGACGGCGGGATCGTCCTGATTCCAGACCACGGTGTCGTGCGGCCCCTGGAAGCGGAACGCGTTCGCCTTCGCGGCCGCGTACGCGGCGAAGGATCCGTGCCAGTCGAGATGGTCGTCGGCGAGATTGAGGACCACCGCGACCGCGGGCCTGAACGTGGCCGTCACGGCGTGGAGTTGGAACGACGACGCTTCGATCACGATCGCGTCGAGGTCGTCGGCGACGACGTCGAGCGCGACCCGCCCGATGTTGCCAACCGCCGGGGCGCGTCGACCCGAGGCTTCGAGCATGGCACTGATCAAGGTGGTGACCGTCGACTTGCCGTTCGTGCCGGTGACCACGACGACCGGCACCCGAGCCGCTTCGACTGCCAGATCGAGGTCACCGCGGATCGGGATCTTCGCGGCCCGCGCCGCGACCATCACGGGATGGTCAGGCCGGACCCCGGGACTTGGCACCATCAGATCGGCGTCGGCGATAAGCGCCGACCAATCCGGGTGCCCTTCGACCACACGAACACCACGCGCCTCACACGCGGCTCTGCGCGCCGCGTACTCGGGCTGACCCGGCCGCTCCTCGACGACGGTCACGTCGTCGCCGCGAGCGCGACACCAGGACGCGACGACCGCACCCGTCGCGCGCAGACCGATGACCAGCGTCCGCACTATCCGCCGACCCCGGGGATGCTCAGGAAGTCTGCGTAGAAGAGACCGAGTCCGAGGGCCATCGCCAACCCGGCGAGGATCCAGAACCGCACGATGATGGTGGACTCCGGCCAGCCGAGCAGCTCGAAGTGATGGTGGATCGGTGACATGCGCAGGATCCGGCGTCCGAATCCTCGGAACGAGATGATCTGCGCGATGACGCTCGCGGTCTCAAGCACGTACAACCCGCCGATGATCGGCAGAAGCAACGCGGTGTTCGTGAGCAATCCCATACCGGCCATTGCGCCTCCGAGCGCGAGCGCACCGGTGTCACCCATGAACACGCGCGCCGGTGGCGCGCTCCACCAGAGGAAGCCCACGCACGCGCCCATGAGCGCCGCCGCGACCACGGTCACGTCGATCGACCCGGCCTTGAGTGCGGGTGTGATCGCGTCGCGCAGGTGATACGCCGAGGGATGGCGGAACTGGGTGAACGAGATCACGACGAACGCGGCGAACACGAGCGCGCTGGAACCGGCCACGAGGCCGTCGAGCCCATCGGTGATGTTCACTGCGTTGGTCATTGCGTAGACGACCGCGACGCACCAGAGCACCCAGCCGATGGTCCCGAGGTCCGAGCCGCCGATCGCGCGGGTGAACGAGAGGTTGGTCGACACTTGGACGACCTGAAGACTGATCCCCGCGAACACCCCCGCGACGAGCACCAGCCCGACCGTCTTACCCCGTTTGCGCAAACCCAGATTGCGGGCCTTCCGCACCCCGAGGTAGTCGTCGACGAACCCGACCGCGAACAGCCCGAGGATCAGGACCCACAACGCGATGGCGGTATCGGCGAATTTGATCGCTTCCGAGTTGATGTGCGCGACGAGATACCCGACGAACGCCGCTCCGACGATGGCCACCCCACCCATGGTCGGGGTGCCGGCCTTGGCGACGTGCGGGTGAGTCACCGGGCCGTCGTCACGGATCTGGGCACCGATGCCGTGACGTTTGAGGTAGCGGATGAGGAACGGAGTTCCGAGCACCGCGACGACGAACGCCACGGCCACGGCGATAAGGACCGCGATCATGCGACCGGCTCCGCGTGCAACAAGCCCTCGGCCACGATCTCCAGACCGACCGCCCGACTGGCCTTGACCAGGACCGCGTCGCCCGGCTGCACCAGGTCGCGCGCCGCAGACTGCGCTGCCTCCGCGTCGACGACCGAGTGGATCTCCATCGTGGGCGCGAGTTTCCGAGCCGCATCGGCGAGTGGGTCCGTTGCCGCACCGACTGCGATCAGCGCGTCGATCCCGGCACGACCGAGCGCATCACCGACCCGGGCGTGTTCGGAGTCGCTCCAGTCGCCGAGTTCGCGCATTTCGCCGAGCACGGCGACCCGCCGACCTGCCACCCGCAACTGCACCAACGATTCGATCGCTGCCATCATCGCCGCCGGGGATGCGTTGTAGGAGTCATTGAGCACCACAATCCCCGCCGGACTCTCGCGCAGTTGCATGCGCCAACCGGTCGACGTCGCCGATGCCAACGCCGCGAACACCGCGTCTCGCTCCGCCCCGAGATGCAGGGCGACCGTCGCCGCCTGGGCCGCATTGACGACCTGATGCGCGCCCCGGATCGCCAGCGTGACCGTGCCCTCACCCCACGGAGATTCAAGGCGAAAGCTCGCCCGCAGGTCCGGACCGACTCGCACATCGCTCACCCGCACCAACGAATCACGTTCGATCCCGACCGTGACGACCGCAGCACGACTCCGCGCCAGCTGTCCGGCCGTCGCCGCACACGTGGAGGAGACCACGGCCAGACCATCGGCGGGGAGCGCTTCGAGCAACTCACCCTTCACTCTCGCTACGCCGTCCGGACCGCCGAGGTGCTCCGCGTGGGCCAACCCGATGTTCGTGATGACACCAATCGACGGTTGCGCGATCTGGCACAACGCGGCGATGTTGCCGGCGAACCGCGCGCCCATCTCGATCACGACCGCATCGGCCGCCTCGGGCGCGCCAAGCAACGTGAAAGGCACACCGATCTCGTTGTTGAACGAGGCCGGTGCGGCATGCGTGCGCCAACGGGACGCCAGCGCGGCCGCCGCGAGATCCTTGGTCGACGTCTTACCCACCGAGCCGGTGATGCCCACCACCTGCGCGCGCAGGCGAGCGCGGGCGGCGCGGCCCAGTGCGCTCAGCGCGACGTGGGTATCGGCGACCTCCACGCACGGCAGTTCCGCACCGTCTTCCGCGTGAACCGGGCGCTCCACGATGGCGAACGCGGCGCCACGCGCCAGCGCGTCGGCAACGAACTCGTGTCCGTCACGCACGTCGCGCAACGCCACGAAGACCTGGCCCGTTCGACCGTGCGCGAATCGAACGCGACACCATCACCGCGTGAACGGTCGCGCACCCCGGCACCGACTCGACCACCCGTCTGCGCAGCCACCCACGCCGGCGTCAGTTCCATCTCGCCACCAGTTCCTCGGCGGCGACCAGACGATCATCGAACGGAACCAGGGTCTCGCCGATCTGTTGGGTCGCTTCTGCGCCCTTCCCCAAGATCACCACCGTGTCACCCGGTTGCGCACTCGCGAATGCGGCGCGGATGGCGGCGCGGCGATCCAACTCGATCGTGTAGTCCGCACCCACGGATTGCAATCCCACCTCGGCCGCCGCGGCGATCCTCGCCGGGTCTTCGGACCGGGGATTGTCAGTGGTCAGCACCACGACGTCGGCACCATGACCGGCAGCCGCGCCCATCCCCGCCCGCTTCTCCGTGTCGCGATCACCGCCACACCCGAACACCGCGATGATGCGACCGTCGCGTAACACCCGCGCCGCAGCGAGCGCCGTCGTGATACCGGCGGGAGTGTGGGCGTAGTCGACCACGACGCTGACGGGATCTCCCGAACCGACGGATTCAAATCGACCGGGCACGCCCGGTGCGTTGGTGAGTCCGGCGGCGATGACGTCGACGCCGATGCCGACGACATGCGCAAGCCCGGCCGCGGCCAGCGCGTTGGCGACGTTGAAGCGTCCGGCGATCGGGAGTCGGAGTTCGGTGGTCGCACCGTCGACCTCCAATCGAAAGCGCGTGCCCGTCGGATCCGGACGCAGGTCAGAACCCGTGACCCGCGCGACCGAGAGCCGAGCGCCCCCATCGATTCCGTAGGACACCACGTCCAGTGCGTTGGTCTCCGCGCGGTCGACCAGCATGCTGCCTCGTTCGTCGTCGATGTTGATCACCGCGGTCGATGCGAACTCCGGCGTGAACAAGCGAGCCTTGGCCTCGAAGTACTCCTCGATCGTCCCGTGATAGTCGAGGTGCTCGTGCGTGAGGTTCGTGAACCCGACTGCTGCGAACCGCGTACCGTCGACCCGTTGTTCGGCGAGCGCATGCGAACTCACTTCCATGGCCACGACGTCTGCGCCCCGAGCGAGCAGGTCGGCGAGCGTTCGCTGCAGATCCGGCGCCTCCGGCGTGGTGAACCGTGCGGCACCGATCGACGCACCGTCGCAACGCACTCCAGCCGTACCGACGAGCGCGGGGTGGCGGCCGACCTCGATGAAGATCGCTTCGAGCAAGAACGTCGTGGTGGTCTTGCCGTTCGTCCCGGTGACGCCGAGCACCGGCAGTTGGTGCGAGGGATCCCCGTGCACGCGCGCGGCAATCGCTCCGGCCGCCGCCCGCACTGACCGCACCCGGGCCTGCGGGGCCGCGACTGCGAGCCGACGATCGACGAGCAGCGCCACCGCACCGTCGTCGACGGCCTGGGCAGCAAAATCGTGGCCGTCGCGGTGCATGCCCGGGATGCAGCAGAAGAGCGCACCCGGACGAACGGAACGGCTGTCGTGGGTCACATCGGACACGTCGACGGGCGAGTCATTGAGCACTTCGAGCACATCGGTCGCGCCCAGGAGATCGTGCAAGCGCACGGTTTCACTCTCCTTATCGGACGGGACTCGCCACGCTACCGGCTTGCGGGAGCATGACCTGGTTCGACCGGCCGGCGTCATCGCCGACCGCGTTCGTCGGGGCGACGTGCAGCAACCGCAACGCGGCTTGCATGATTGTGGAGAACACGGGGGCGGCGACCGCACCACCGTGGACTTCGCCAGTGGGCTCGTCGAGCACCACGACCGCAGCAAGGCGAGGCGCCTCGGCCGGCGCGAACCCACCGAAGCTCGCAACGTGGCGGTACGGGAAGAGGTACGGCGGTTTCCGGGCGGTGCCGGTCTTGCCCGCCACCGTATAGCCAGGGATCGCGGCCTTGGCCCCGGTGCCCGTGGCAACCACGCCGCGTAACAGCTCGTTGAGTTCGGCGGCCGTCTTGGCCGAGATCACCCGACGCGACGGCGACGTGCGAGATACCGATGCCGCATGACGGACGCCGTTCGAATCGATCGTCGCGGCGACCAAGCGAGCCGGTCGGCTCATGCCGCCGTTGGCAACAGTCGTGAACACACCCAGGGTCTGCATCGCCGTCGTCGAGATGCCGTACCCGATCGGCATGCTGCCCATGATCGACGGGTCCACGGTGGTCGGCGGTTGCATCGCACCGAACTGTTCGTTCGGAAACTGGAGCGCGGTCCGGGCGCCGAACCCGAACTGACGCATCATCCGGTCCAGCTCGCCCCGACCGGCGAGGTTCGCGATCTTGATCGTCCCGACGTTGGACGACTTGGCCAAGATCTCACGCGGCGTCCAGTCGGCCGTTTCATGCGGTTCGTCGTCAGGAAACTCTTTGCCGCCGACCGTGATCGATGCGGGTACCGAAAGGCGAGTGTCGAGAGTGATCTTCCCCGCCTCGAGCGCGCTCGCAATGGTGGCGACCTTCGCAGTCGAACCAGGTTCGTATGCGTCGGTGACCAACCGGTTCGGTGCGCCCGGTCGCGCCGGGTGGGCGGGCACGGTGCCAACGGGGCCGTCGACGTTGGCCATGGCCAGCACGTTGCCGGTCTTCACCTCGACGATCGCGGCCATCCCGCCGCGCGCTTTGACTTTCTCCACCTCCGCAGTGAGCTGTTGCTCCACGAGATACTGCAGTGACTGGTCCACCGTGAGGACGAGATCGCTCCCGCGTTTTGCCGCAACCTCACGACGGCTGGCCGCAGGGATTTCGCGACCGCTCGGATCACGCTCGTACGCAAGCGTTCCCGCCGACCCTTTCAAGATGTCGTCGTACTGATGCTCGATGCCGGACACGCCGTTGTCGTACTTCCCCGCCATCCCGATGACCGGTGCAGCGAGCGACCCGGCCGGCATGATGCGCTTCGAGTCGGCGACCTGGCCGACACCCGGCAGCCCCAAGCGAGCGACCTGGCGCGCCAACCGACCTGAGACCTGGTGCGCGAGGTAGACGAACTGCGTCTCCTTCGGCTTGGTCAGCGTCGCCACGAGTTCGGGGACCGGGATGTTCAGGACCGGGGCGAGTTTCTCGGCGACCCGTTGCCGAAGTTTCGGCGACTGCAGCCGGGACGGGTCGGCGTAGATGGTCGGTCGGGGAACCGAGATCGCCAGATCCCGACCGGACCGGTCGAAGATGGAGCCTCGCGTCGCCGGAAGTATCACGCGCCGAATGGTCTGCTGCCGCCCCAGCGCCTCGAAGCGATCCCGGCTCACGACCTGGATGTCCACCAGCTTTGTGGTGATCGCGGCGAGAGCAACCACCATGATGACGAGCATCACGGTCAGCCGACGCGCCGGATTGGTCGGCGCAGCAACGACACCGAGCTTCCGACCGGGAGCGCGGCGTGGCGCCGGTGGTTTCGGGATGGTGCGAGCGGCGGGCGGTTTCCGAACGGGCGTCCCGGGGTGACCCGAGGACTGACGACTGGAAGCGTGACGGGCCGCGGTGTGACCGAGTCGGGTTCGACGCGGGGCTGGTGTCGTGGCGCGCGTCGTCGATCCCGACGGTCGGGGTCGGACCCGATCAGATCTGCTCGATCCCGAGCGGTCGGCGGCGCTCATTGCGTCCGGCGGACGGGAACTTCGGGGTAGACGTCGGCCTCGGGCGGCGGCGGATGTGGCAACCGACCGTGCGGTCGGGTGCCCGCCCCCATCCGGCGTCGACGCGGCCGACCGGGACGCGCGCTGGAACTCATCGAGCCCCCAATGCCGGCTTCGTGATCTGCCAATCGCGCGTCGGATCCACCGGGCGCATCCCGCTGCCGACTCCAGGGACCGGGATCAACCGGGTGGTGAGCGCAGGAATCAGTCCCATCGCTCGTGCACGGGCCACCAGCGCGTCGGGCGACTCCAGCCGAGCCAGCCGCAGTCGAGACGCCTGGTACCGGTTCTGTTCGACGGCCGTGGCCTGCTCGACCCGATCGACGCGCATCTGCGCTTGCGCCATGAACGCGTGCACCATGACACCGCTCAACGCCGCGACCACGATGCCAACCGCCCAGAGTCGCACCAACCACCGACGACGCTGAACGCGACGACGAGCATCGGGGTCGACCAGCTTGAGGTGCGGGCGCGAGGGTCGGGGCGTCAGCCCTTCGGGCGCGCGCGGCTCCAGCCGGTCTGATGCGGGCCGGCTGGTGGCGAGAGCGGTTCGACGCGGAATGCGTTGCGGCGCGCGCGCCACGACTTCTGAACTCACGCGAGACGTTCCACCGCACGGAGACGAACGCTCGCGGACCGGGGATTAGTTTCGAGTTCGGCATCGGTCGGACGGATCGGCTTGCGACTCAGCAGGCGCACGAGCGGTGCCGGTTTCGGCGCAGGCGGAAGCCGCCGCGCGGTGCCCGGCACCGGTGCAGTCCCTGACCAGTCGGCAAAGCGTCGCTTCACGATCCGGTCTTCGAGCGAGTGGTACGCCAGCACGAGGACGCGACCACCTGGGGACAGCAGGTGCACCGAATCGTCGAGCCCTTCGCGCAGGTTCGGAAGTTCTCGGTTGACTTCCATGCGAATCGCTTGGAACGTCCGCTTGGCCGGGTGACCGCCCTTGCGCCGAGCCGGCGCCGGAATCGCCAGCTTGATCGCGTCGACGAGGTCGCCCGTGGTGGCGAGTGGTCGCGCTTTGACGATCTCGGCGGCGATGCGGCGTGCGAATCGCTCCTCACCGAACTCGTCGATCACGTGCGCAAGTTCGGCCTCGGTGTAGGTGTTGACCACCTCAGCCGCAGTCAGTTCTTGGCGCGCATCCATCCGCATGTCGAGCGGCGCATCCGACCAGTACGAGAACCCGCGTTCGGCACGGTCGAGCTGTGGACTACTGACCCCGAGATCGAACAGCACTCCCACGATGTCCCCCTGTGATTCGGCGATGTCGGCAATGTCGGAAAATCCAGCTCGGACCAACTGGACCCGGTCACCGAAGCGAGCGAGCGCGACGCGCGAAGCCGTGATAGCCGCGTCGTCCCGATCGATCCCGATGACCCGGAGGTCGGGTCGAGCTTCGAGGAGCAATCCGGCGTGGCCACCTCCACCGACGGTGGCGTCGATGACGGTGCCCTCCGGGATGGGACTGAGGAACTCGACCACCTCCCGACCCAAGACCGGGCGATGGACGAACGCCTCACTCACCAATCGCTCCTCACGAGAACTCGGTTCGAGTCCGCTCGCAGTCCCCCGATCGGGCAAGTGCCGTCCGGATTTCTCCCCGGGATCGGCTCGGTCAAAAGCGGGCGGAGTAGGGGCCTTCGACCGTGCCAACCGGGGGACTGCGTGCGGACCCGAGATCCGGGTCCTGTACCTGTCAACTAGATGAACATGTCTTCCAGACCGGGGCCGCCGCCCTCGATGTCGGCCTGTGCCGCGGCTTCCACGACCCGCCATTGCGGCGGGTTCCACAACTCCACGCGCTGGTCCTGACCGAGGATCATCACGTCACGCTCGAGGTGCGCGAACTCGCGCAACGCTTGCGGGATAGCGAATCGCCCCTGCTTGTCCGGGACGAACGGTCGGGCCGAGGCGAACCACGCACGAGACGCCTGACGCTGTCGCGCCCCCGCTCGTGCTCGCTCTCGCACCTTTTCCGCCAGCATCTCGAACTCTTCCTCGCTGTAGACGGCCAAACAGCCGTCCAAGACCTTGGTGAGGACTGCCCCATTCGCGAATGGCTCTCGGAACTCGACCGGGAGGATCACCCGACCCTTGGCGTCGAGCGAGTGTTGAAACTCGCCCAGAAACCCCAAGGACATCGAACCCTCACTCCTGTCGACCCGATCGCGCCCCAATCGCTTCGGATGCACTCCCCGGTGTGTCAGACGCCACCATATGACACCACTACCCCCCCTGTCAACCCACTCCGCGCCACTTTCCCCCACTTTTCTGCTCGTACGGCTCCCTGCTTGTCTGCTCGTCCGGCTTCGCAGCGAGGGAAACGTGTGACTTCTCGGCGTATCTCGGCGGGACGCCTCCCGAGCTGCTCGCCTCCGCTGCGCTACGGCTCGGGATTGCTGCAGCGCGACTGGGACTCAGGCCCGGACTACCAGTCGCGCTCGAACATCACCGAGCGAAGCGAGCAGCTCCGTAGGGAGCCCACGCAGCACGCGGTCCCTTGGATGGCGACCGAAGGAGCAGAAATGATAGAGCTGCTCGCCTCCACTCGTCCCTCGCTACGGCTCGGGAATGGGCCAGGCCTCTGAGCGCACTTCAGCGCTTAAACATCACCGAGCGAAGCGAGCAGCTCCGTA
>JANLTQ010000281.1:0-3242 GCA_031363005.1 Acidimicrobiia bacterium
CCGCAGGCGCCGTCTGGAAATGCCGCCGCCGGTGGGCGGAACTCGAGGTCCTGTCCGACTGGGAGCGAGCCCGTCTGATTCACGTCGTGCATTTCGGTCAAGACCCGGGGACCACGGTCTTGGCGGCCGCGACGGTTGAATATGCGTCGTTGAAGCGCTCGCAGGAAGAGCAGAGATGGAACCCTACGCGCGGCGTGTTGTTGGGTGTGCTCCTCTCAGCGAACGTGGGACTCCACGCGGTGGACCATTTCCTTGCCGCTGAGGTCGCTCGGGGCGCGCTTGGGGCGTCGGTCGCGACCTTGTCCGCCCTCGCCGCATGGTGCTGGTATCGCGGCCAGGAAGCCCGTCGCCGCAATCTTTGGAATGCCGAGTGGTACTCACAGCAGCGGCTCGACCGGCTGGCCTCGTAAGCCCGCCTGTCCCGTCGACCTGACAAGCTCCTGGGCTCTCGACGGGTGGAGGTTCATGATGCGGCGTTTGGGTGCGGTACTGCTCGGCCTGTTCTTGATGTTCGGGGCGATCGGCGTGGCGCCGGCCGCGGCGAGTCATCAGCCCAAGACGTCGCCTGCCGACACGGGCGCATACGCCGTCGGTCGCACGACCTTCGACGTCGTCGATCCGGCTCGTGGCGGTCGCACGTTCAAGGTGGACGTGTGGTACCCGAGCAAGCCGCGGGACGTCGTCGGGAAGCCGAAGTCGGTCATCGACTTGCTGCTCGCGCAGACGCCGTCGCCCCTCGCGTACGACAACCCAGTGGTCGCGCCCGGCCGTTTTCCGCTCGTGGTGTTCTCACACGGCAGCGGAGGCATCCGCTTCCAGAGCTGGTTCCTCATGGAACACCTCGCCAGCTACGGGTTCATCGTCGCCGCGCCCGATCACACCGGGAACACTGCGGTCGACGCCATCTTCGGGAGTTCCACTCCATTCGAGGTCTCCGCTCGCAACCGTCCGCTCGATGTGTCGCTCGTGATCACCCGGATGCTCGAGCGCGGTCAGACCGAGACGGATGCGTTCGACCATCACCTCTTGCGGCGCAAGATCGCGGTGATGGGACATTCGTTCGGTGGCTTCACCGCCGTTGCCGCGGCAGCCGGTTGGGCCGACGTTCCGGCCGACCCTCGCGTGAAGGCGATCATCCCGATCGCCGCCGCCACCAACCCATTCACCGACGCGCAACTCGCATCGGTCAACGTTCCCAGTCTCTGGCTTCATGGCACGAGCGACATCACCGTTCCTCTTGCGCAGACTGCTCGTGCGTGGTCGTTGCAAACTGCGTCACCGCGCTATCGAGTGGACATCCGTCAGGCGGGACACTCGTCCTTCACGAATGCCTGCGACATCCTCGATGTGTTCCGGAACGCGAACGCTCCTGCAGGAATATTGGACTTCCTGAAGCAACAAGCGGCCCAAGCGTGTGGACCGGATCTGATCCCGATAGCGGATGCGCAGGCGATCACGAACGCCACGACGCTGGCGTTCCTCGAGGTCCAACTCCTCCATGACGACTCGTTCAAGCGCTACCTCCGCAACGGCTACCTCAAGCGCTTCCCCGTGGACTTCGCTCGGGGCTAGACGTCGGCGAGACGAACCTGCGCGCGTACGTCAGCGGGCACGGCGCGGCTGAACGGGCGACGCCGCCGATCTGGGCGGCTCGCGGCGAGGCATCGGTGAACTGCGGTTCGAGGTCGTAGCGGTCGAGCATCGCTTCGAGGACGGCGGTCATGACCGCGAGCGAGAACGGCTGCGCCGGACACGTATGCACGCCGTGTCCGAAGGCGGTCACGAGTTCGCGCTCGTCTCCCCCACCCCGACCGTCACGGATGCGGCGCCGGTTCCATCGCTCCGGGTCGTAGACGCGCAGGTCGTCGGTGGCGAGATTGGTGAGCGGGAGCAACGTTGCCAGCGTCACTCCGGGTTCCACGTGCCAGGTCTGCGTGCCGTCGGCAACCTCGATGGGCTGGAGCACCGCGCGCAACATGATCGACCGTTGCGCGATGCGGGTGGACTCGAGCGCGCACCGTTCCGCGAGTGCGTGGTCGCCGCCCCTGATCGCAGTGGCGAGATCGGGCCGGGTTGCCACGTCAACGAGGAGCCAGCCCAGTGCAGAGAAGAGGTTGGACATCGATCCGAGGTGCACCAGGATCACGTCACGGGCGATGCCGCGACGACGGTCTTCCGGTTCGGCGTCGGACCAGGTGTCGACGATGCGCTGGAAGTGATCGGCGTGCGGGTGTGCATCCACATCCCGTTCGGCGACGGCTCGCCCGATGATTTCCTCCGCGGTGGCGAGCGCGGCGCGCTCGGTGGCGTAGTCGGATGCCGCAACTGCAGCCATGGCGCCGGGGTCCACGAACGCGGCGGCCCCGTCGAGGTGGTCGAGGGCATCGATCAGCTGGTCGAACTCCTCTGACGTGCCGCACGGTCCGGCCCACGTGCTCAGTCCGATGCGATGTCCGAGCCTGCGGGTGAAGTCGAAGACGTCGAGCGTGCCCGAGTCGCCGAGTTCGTCGCACGCAACGTTGATCGCAGACCGGACGACGTCGAGGTACTGCACCACATCGTCCCGAGCGAAGAGATCATGCGGGAAGGTGCGCCGATCGCGAAACAGCTCGGGCGGGAGCTTCCGACGCAACATCTGCCAGTCGGCGATGCCCTTACTGGCGTCCGACTCCGCCACTGCGTAGAAGCTCTGCACGCCGACGGCCGAGAACAGGAACAGGAACGGTGAGCGCGCACCGTCGATCATGAACGTGTCGCCGTGTTCCGCTCGCGCTGCGGCGATCGCCCCGATCGGGTCGGCCATCGCTTCGTCCCACGGCAAGCGAACGTCGGCGACCGGCGGGGTTGGCGTGATCGGGTCGGTCATTCGGCGGATGATCCGTGCCCGGTGCGCATGGCGTCATCATGCCCGCGCCAGATGCCGACGCGATCGCTCTACGTTGCACGGATGAATCCGACAGCCATCGAAGCGCGAGTGCGCGCCATCTGTGTCGCCCTCCCGGAGGTCACCGAGAAGCCGAGTCACAGTGCGCCGGCGTTCTTCGTCAAGAAACAGTTTCTGATGCTCTGGGTGAATGGCCATCACGACGATCAGTTTCCCCACCTGTGGTGTGCCGCGCCGCTCGGTGCGCAGGAGGAACTCGTGGAGACCGACCCGGACCGTTTCTTCCGGCCGCCGTACGTGGGCGGACGCGGTTGGATCGGCGTTCGCCTCGACCGCGGTGTGAACTGGGACGAGATCG
>JANLTQ010000702.1:0-6806 GCA_031363005.1 Acidimicrobiia bacterium
CGCGGGCATGGCGGGAATCCTTGCCTCGATCAAGTTGGGAGAAGCGGGATTCACCGACGTCACGGTCTACGAGAAGGGCGATCACCTCGGCGGCACGTGGCGGGACAACACCTACCCCGGTATCGCGTGCGACGTTCCCTCCCATCTGTACTCCTACTCGTTCGCTCCGAACCCGGATTGGAGTCACACGTTCTCGCCGGGGTCCGAAATCCGGGAGTACTTCGAGCGGGTCGCGGCCGAGTACGGGGTCACCGACCGGGTCCGGCTCGGTGAAGCCGTGCAGCGGTGTGAATACGTGGACCACCAGTGGCACATCGAGACCTCGGCGGGGACGCGTGACACCGTCGACGTCGTGATCGCGGCGACCGGCGTGTTGCACCACCCGAAGTATCCCGACCTCGACGGCCTCGATTCGTTCGCGGGCTCGGTGTTTCACAGTGCGCGGTGGGATCACTCGGTCCCGCTCGACGGTGCCAGGGTCGGGGTCATCGGAACCGGTTCGACCGCGGTGCAGATCACGGGCGCGGTGGCGTCACGCGCGGCTCACTACTCGCTGTTCCAGCGCACAGCGCAGTGGGTGATGCCGGTTGCGAACCCCGAGTACTCGGAGGACGAACGCGAGCAGTTCCGGGCGAATCCGGATCTGCTGATGCAAGCGCATGAGAACCTGGCGATTGCCTTCGGTGGTTTCGCCGGTGCCGTCATCGACTCGGAGTCGGTGGGCATGGCGATGATCGAGCGGATGTGTCTCGAGAATCTCGAGACCGTGCGGGACGAGTCGCTGCGTGAACGATTGCGACCGACGTACCGGGCCGGCTGCAAACGGCTCGTGGTCTCTCCGAACTTCTACGAGACCATGCAGCAACCGAACGTCGAACTGGTGACGTCGGGGATCGCGTACGTCGAGCCCGCCGGGGTGCGTACCGAAGATGGCGTGTTGCACGAGCTCGACGTGCTCGTGCTCGCCACCGGTTTCCGCGCCGACGCGTTCGTGCGGCCGATGGGTGTGATCGGCGAGGATGGGAAAGATCTCGCCGACGAGTGGGCCGAGCGGCCGAACGCCTACTTGTCGGTGGCGGTGCCCGGGTTCCCGAATTTCTTCATGATCAACGGGCCGAATGGTCCCGTCGGCAACTTCTCGCTGATCGAAGTCGCCGAGATCCAGTTCGCGTACATCCTCCAACTGGTCCAACAACTGGCTGCGGGTCCGTACCGGTCGGTCAGTCCGACGGTGGCGGCGATGGACGCGCACGAGGCGGCGCGCGTGGAGGCGGCGCAACGATCGATCTGGGTGACCGGCTGTCAGAGTTGGTACCTCGACGATCGGGGGATTCCCGCCACGTGGCCGTGGACCTTCGACCGGTTCCGCGAGGTGATGGCCACCCCCGACCCCGCCGCGTTCGAAACCGCGTAACCCCACACTCCGGCGTCGCTGGCGCCGAACAGGTCGGCGGGTACGACGCCGAAGCGTGGTAAAACTCGGGGTCAGGCGACGGCGGGCGCCGTGAGATCGGGGTAGTGGGCGTAGGACCACCCCGGACCGCGGAGCACGACGTTCAGGCGTTCGACCCAGCTCGTGGACCGTCCGACATCGCGCAGCATCCGGTCGTGTTCGTGGGTGACGACCCGCACCGGGTTGAACGTGTCGATGTTCTTCGTGAGCCCGTAGACCACTGGCTCGACCTCGGGTTCGAAGGTTCCGAACCACTTGTCCCAGATGATGAAGATGCTGCCGTGGTTGCGGTCGAGATACTGGCGGTTGCTGCCGTGGTGGACGCGATGGTGCGATGCGGTGTTGAGGACCGATTCCAACGGCCCGATCGACCGGATCGTCTCGGTGTGGATCCAGTACTGATACAGCAGGTTGATGCCCCGTGCGTGTGCGATCAGGGACGGCCGGATACCGAGCGCAGCCATGAGTCCGTAGGGAACGAAGGTGCCGAGCGCATCGGCGACGGGTTGGCGCAGCGCCGTTGAGAGGTTGTACCGCTCACTCGAGTGGTGGACGGCGTGGATAGCCCACAGGTACCGACTCGTGTGCATGAATCGGTGGTTCCAGTAGTAGATGAAGTCCCACCCGAGGACGGCGAGTGCGAGCGCGCCGGGGCCCGAGCCGAGGTCATGAACCACCCGGCGCTCCCAGAACCGATTGATGTTCACGCGGTTGGCCCAGGTGCTGGTGATCGCGATGCCGCCGGCAGCAATTGCGGTGACGCCGCCGACCGCGGCAACTGAGCGCGCGGCTCGCGCCACGGCACGGCGACGAGCTCGATTCGGCCCGGACTCCGTTCCTGGCGGCGCCATCGTTTCGATGCGGTCGGGGCGGTCGGGTTGATCTCGGCGATCAAGGGTGGCGACGGCATCGGCAATCGCGGTGACGACCGCCGCGCCGACCGCGGTGGCCACCAGCGCGGTACGGGCCCGGCCGGGCCGGCCGAAGCGGCGCAGGAGCCGTGCACTCGCGATGGGCACGATGCCGCTCAGGACGCCCATGGCCAGGCTCGTCCGCGTATCGCGCGGTTCGTAGTCCGCCGCCGACGGACCGATGCGTTCGGCGCGCCGCTCGAGCAACCGATGTTCCAGCGCCATGGTGGCGAGGTACATGGGGGTGGCAGTTTGGGTGAGATCCACCGTGACTCGTTCCGTGAGCGTGTGGACGACAAACCTGATCGTGAGGCCGGAGCGTCCTGCTGTGACCGGCGCGAGCGTATCGGCGTCGTCGCGGCGGATGCGGCGGGCCTGGAAATCCGCGAGGCTGGAGGGATGGACGCGCCCGGATCTCGCATCGGTGTCCTGGCGCCGATGCCGAGCGAGCTCCGGCCCGTCGTGAAGGCGATGGGCCTCACTGCGCGTGGCGATGGTGCGTACGTCGGCCGCGTCGGTTCGGCCGAGGTCGTAGCGATGCGGACCGGCATGGGTTTCGCGCGGGCCACCGACGCGGTGACTCGGCTCCTGAACGACGAGGCCGTCGACCACGTGATGGTCGTGGGGATTGCGGGAGGTCTCGGTACCGCACGCGTCGGCGACATCATCTGTCCGGCCATCGTCGTGGACGGTGCCACCGGCGCGTCGTTCTCGGCGATGCCGATTGGACCGGTGGACGGCACCATTTCGTCGTCGGACGAGTTCGTCGTGGATCCTGACCGCATCGGCGCGTTGGTCGATGCCGGCGTCCGCGCGGTCGATATGGAGACCGCGGCGATCGCCGCCGTATGCGTCCAGCGAGGTTGTGCGTGGTCGGCGGTTCGCGTCGTCAGTGATCGCGCCACCGATCATCCCGACACCGCGGTGCTCGGTCTGGCCCATCCCGACGGATCGCCCAACGTGCAAGCCGCGCTGAAATTCATGGTGACGCATCCCGCTCGCATCCCGGGCCTCCTGCGCCTCGGGCGTGATGCGACGAAGGCGGCGAGTCGGGCTGCGTCGGAGGCGACGCGTCGCATTCGGTCGATGGTGTGAAGCAGTCGGGCGGTGATTTCTAGGCGGGACAGCTCGTGTTCGGTGTCGGCGCCTTGAGATTCACGAGGTATGCGGTCACGGCGTCGTCGATGCACGCGACCCCGCGGCCGACCACGGTGTGACCGTCGCCCTCCCACCGCAGGAGGACCGAGCCGCTCAGTGCCTGGGTGAGTGCTTCGGCGTCTTCGATGGGCGTAACCGGGTCGCCGGCGTTTCCGACGACGAGAACGGCCGGCGCGCCGAAACCATGGATGGTGCGGTTTTGACGCACCGGCGGCGCGGGCCAGAACGAACAGGGCAAGGTGAGCATCAGGTCGGCGGTGTCGAAGAGGTCGAGGCTGCCGAGGTCCTGGATCTTGCGACGCGCCGCGTCCGGGCTCGGCCGATTGCGAACTTCGATGCAGTTGATGGCGTAGTGCGCTTCGAGTTCGTTGTTGTACGAGCCGTCCTTGCGGCGACCGGCGTAGCCGTCGCTCAGTCCGAGCAGCGGCGCGCCGTCGCCGAGTGCGGCGTGCTCCAGCGCGTACGCGAGCCGCCGCCATCCGTCTTCGCCTTCGTAGAGCACCGAGATCACACCGAGTTCCGCCAGCCCGGTTCCCAGCTCGCGTGCGCCCACCTTGAGCGGCCGAACAGTGAGCGATGCCATCAGCGTGTCGAAGGCGGGCCTCGGGTTTCCGCCGTTGTAGAACGGGCACGTCGTGTCGAGCGCGCATGATGCCATGGCCGCATCGAACGCGTCGACGAAGTCCGAACCGCCGGGAGAGAGCGACACGGTGCGCTGGGCACGTTTCGGGTCCACGGCACCGTCGAGGACCGCGGCGCGCAGGTGGGTTGGGAACAGGTCGGCGTAGACCGCGCCGAGGTAGGTCCCGTACGAGAAGCCGAGATACGAGATCTGGTTCTTGCCGAGGGCAACGCGCACGCGATCCAGATCGCGAGCCGCGCTGGTCGTGTCCAGGAACGGGAGAATTGCCCCACTGCGGTGACGGCATTGCGCAATCAACGCCTGCACACGCCGGAGCGCGGCGACGCGCACCGGCGCCCCAGGATCGGTGAGGCGATTGTCGAACAGCGGATCGAGGTTGTCCGCGCAGTCGACGGGTGTGCTCTGGCCCACGCCGCGCGGATCGACGCCGACGAGATCGAACTGGCGCAACACGTCCGACGGCAGGAGCAGCGATGCTTCGCGCAGAAAGGCGATGGCCGAGCCGCCGGGGCCGCCGGGATTGAGGACGAGCGGTCCCTTCGAGAGGGCGGCGTCGTCGGCTGGTCGCATCACCAACGTGAGGGTGAGCGTCGAGGCTCGAGGATGGGAGTAGTCGAGGGGAACAGGAATGCGAGCACAGCGGAGTCCGGAGTTTCCGTAGGGTACGAACTTCACCGGCGTGGCGACCGGACCGGAGCAGCGTGCGGTCGGAAGTCCGGTCAACGCGTGCGAAAGGCTGGTGAAGGGCGGGTTCAGGTTCGTTGCGGCGGACCGGATCGCTTCCACGCTCACGTTGAGTTCGTCGACCAACCGGTTATACGTCGTGAAGTCACCGGAGGATCCTGCTGCCCGTAGTTGCGCGAGGCGGTCCGTAAGCGCGGCCTCGACGCTGATGAGTTGTGCGCTCGCGTCCGTCGCGCCCTGCGCGGCGAGCGTGAAGTCGGCGATTGCGGCTTGGGCCGCGGCGAGGTCGGAACGGGCGATGTGTTCCTGCTCCTGCGTGCGGGCCAAGCCTTCTTGGGCGCGTGCCGCCGAACGCCTCGCTCGCGTCTCGTGGGTGCCACTCTCGTGGCGCGTGTTCAGCCCGTACGCGAGCATTGCGATTGCAGCGAGCAGCGCGACGAAGCGCAGCGCGATCCCGAGCCTCCACGGCGGTCGAGCGTGACGGGCAGCCTCCGTGGTTGCGAGTGCCGAGTACTGCGCGGCTCGCGGGTCGTGGCGCGGTTGCGGGTACTCCGGTCCGGGCGGCGGCGGGTGCGCGGCGCCAGAAGGCGGGGGGAATGGTTCGTCCGGTGGGTCGTCCCAACCGCCACTCATCGTGCGCTCGCTCGGAGGTCGGCGGCGGCCTGTTCCGCGGCGGCGAGCGTGACTTGGGCTCCCTGGAGCACGGTCTGAAGGCGGCGCACCGCGTCGGCTGCGGGGCCGTCGTAAATCGATCGGCCGGCGCCGGGACCGCCCCCGTTTTCGAGGGCGACGGCCCGGCCGAGTTCATCCTCGACCCGATTGGCCTCGACGAACACGTTGCCGGCCACCTCGTCGATCCTCGACAACGCATTGGCGACCTGTTCGGATTTTCCGATGGGTGCATCCGCTTGATGGTTCGTCGTCTCGATCACCGCGGCCAAGGCCCGTTGGTCACGTTCGAGCTGGCGCGTCAGTACTTCGAGCTTTCGCGTGCGGTCGTGCGCTCGTCGACTCTGCACGATGGCGAGGCCGCCGCCGACGAGCGCGGCAATCGTCAGTACGACCAGGACCCACCCGAGTACGCGTACCACCAACGGCCGGCGCGGTCTCCGTCCGACGGCGAACGGCGTCACCATTCCCGTCGGTGTCTCGGGCCACGGTGTCGGCGAACCCCAGTTGTCGTCCACGTCCTGCTCCGTGCCCGGTTCTTGAATCCGGCATGGTGGCCGGTGTGAACCGAGTGGTCAAGCGCACCGGATCGCGGCGGGGTCAATACAGTGCGGACATGGCAAAGCTCATCTCTTCGGCGACCGCATCGCTTGACGGATTCGGGTCCGGTTCGCCACCGGATCACGAGGTACATGTCTTCATGAATGACCTCGCGCGACCGATCGGCACTCATCTCTACGGTCGGCGCATGTACGAGACGATGGTCTACTGGGAGACCGACGACGATCCGGATCCGGTGGCGAAGGACTACGCCTCGATCTGGCGCGCAGCGGACAAGATCGTCTTCTCGCGGACACTCCAGACGCCGACCAGCGCCAAGACGCGAATCGAGCACAGTTTCGATCCCGAGGCGATACGACTGCTGAAGGAGACGTCGGACGCAGACCTCACGGTTGGCGGCGCCGAGCTTGCCGGTCAGGCGATGGCCGCCGGGCTGGTTGACGAGTACCACCTGTTCGTCTTTCCGGTGCTTGTCGGCGGCGGTCAGCACGCACTGCCCGACAATGTCCGTGCGAACCTCGAACTGCTGGATGAGCGCCGGTTCCGATCGGGGGTGGTCTACCTGCGGTACCGCATTGACGCTGACATCGCGGCCGAAACCCCCTAGAACCGCTTGGTTCGGATCGACCTGACGGACGACCTGTTCGTGCGCTCAGGGTTCAGTTGACTTGGATTCCGTCCGGGTTGATGACGCGCAGGGTGGTGCCGTCGAAGGTTGCGGTCCATC
>JANLTQ010000341.1:0-2281 GCA_031363005.1 Acidimicrobiia bacterium
CACCGGCGTGGCTGTCGTTGATCGGTGCGTGGACGATGGCGCTCGCCGGCAGTCCGAGGTCCGCAGCGACGTCGGCGCGCAAAGTTCCGATGGGGTCGGTCAAGGACCGCAGCGGCGGCAGTGTGGCGGGATCCGCACCGCTCATGCGCACGAGCTCGGGGTCGTACTCGGTGCTGCCGAGCGTGCGGTTGTCACACAACAACGAAGTGAACTGCGTGCACTGGTTGGCGGCGACGACACCGGTGAGTTGCGCGATCACGAAGTCCATCGGCTCGAGGTACGCGTGGGTGCGCGCGTGGATCTCGGGCCGATCGTGCTGGAAATACAGCATGTGCGAGAGCGAGACCCCACCGCCGACGGGCGGGATGCCGTGGTGCTCGACGAACGCCATGAACGCATCGGGATCGCGGCCGAAGATCGCCAGGCAGTGGTCGGTGCCCCGGCGGTCGAGGTACATGATCAGCGGGCCGACGGCGTTTCCCGCGGCGTCGACCGGCACCGTCGACGAGTATTGGCTGTCCACCCCGATGTGGCCGATGTCGGCTGCTCCGCCCGGCGCGGCACTGACGACCTCACGCACGGCATCACAGACTGCGACCCAGAGTTGCGCGGGGTCCTGCTCGGCGACCTCACCGTCGCGCTTCGTGGTGATCGGACGGGCCGCAGCGGTGACCAAGCGACCGGTGTCGTCCACCAAGGCGACCTTGGCGTTGGTGGTCCCGACGTCGATACCGAGGGCGTGGGTCATCGTGCACAAGGTGGCGGGCGGGTCACGGCGGCGAGGATAGCGGCGAGCCTCACTGCGGTTCGTGGTGGGTGGCGGCCCGACGCGCCGAGTGGGGCACGTCGGACGCGGTCACCGAGAACGGTCGGGTTGGTCGTCGTTCCTGTGGTCCTTGTCCTTGTCCTTGTCCTTGCCGTTCCCACCCTGGTTCTCGTGCGGGCGGTGACGGCGGGTCGACGTCGCGGTGCGTGACGCGGTCGCAAAGTCCAGGTCGAGCTTGCCGGCGGTGTCGGCGATGGTGATTTGCTGGGAGCCGACGTTCGCGAGCGACCACGGGTTGTCGAAACGCTTGCCGGTGGCGAGCGGAGTGGCGAGGCCCTTCACCGTGAGCGAGCCCGAGGTACCGAACGCGACCGTCCCTTCCGTGGGAGACGTGTAGCTCGCGTCGAACCCGCCGGGGAGTTCGCCGTTCGCCGGGCGTGGAGTGACGGCGACCGGGTTGGCCAGCACCGCGTTCCGGAAAGCGGCAAAGTCTCCGAACTTTGCCGCGTCACCCACCTGGGTGAGCCAGACGTTGTCCGGTCCACCATCGGCGACGAGGTCGAAGGATTGGGTCAACCCGTGGGTGAAGATCGTCGGGTCCGAGTAGGTGCGCCAGTGTGTGGGGCGCCACGAGTAGAGCGCGACGTACCCGTCACCCTTGCGTCCGAAGGTCCAGTTCCCGCTCTGGGTCACTTCGTCGAAGCGCTCCTGCGGGAAGTACGCGTGCGTGTACGGCAGGTACCGGAACGCGGTCAGCGGCGGCCCGGGATTCGCGAACACCGGCGCGTACAGACTCATCGAGAGTGCGCCGTGCTGCGCGGCGCGGGGGAGTGAACCGGAGCCGGTCCAGTAGCCATCGTTATCCGGCCACTGCGTGCCGGACTGCGGCTCGTTCTTCGGATGGGTCACGAAGACGATCGCCTTCTCGTCCAGGGTCGCTTGAGACACGTGGGCCTGCTCGGCGAACTTCCCGGGACGGTAGGCCTGCGCCGTCGACAACATGACCGAGTCGCTGCGGTAGGTGTAGGTGTCGACCGCGGTGAGGAGCGCGAAACCGAGGAGCGGCTCGAGCTGTTGCGAGAGGTTCTGCGCGACGTTGCGGTCGCCGCCGGTGATGTCCGCGATCGGCTTGAACGGCTTGAAGAAGTCCGATTCCCACAAGCCGGTGCTGTCGAGGGTGTCCAGGGTCAACGGCACCGTCTGCCACGCCGTCTGCGCGCCGCGCTCCCACCAGAACGCCACTTCCTTCGGGTCGCTGAACGAGTGACCGTCGATGCCGGTCTGGGTGTGGTCGACGGGTGCACCCGCGTCGAGGGGGACGCCCATGCGTTCCTGGTCGACGGTCGTGTGCTTCGACTGGCCGACGCGCAGGATCACGGCGGGCACGCGGTACTTCTGCGCGCGTGCCATGAGGGCCGCGCCCGCGTCACTGGTGCTGTCGTAGGGGAGGCTCGTGTCGTCGAACAGCAACTTGTTCAGGCCGAAGACGTCCTGGTCGGTCGCGATGCTCTTGTC
>JANLTQ010000407.1:0-4167 GCA_031363005.1 Acidimicrobiia bacterium
CCATTCCCGCTCTTACGACAACGCCTCCGGCCGCTCGGGCCCCGCTCAGCGGTCCAACGGCGGACAGGTGATCAGCCATCGCCTCGCTTCGGTTCTCAGGCCGAAGGCAGTGCGTTGGCGACTTCGGTGGCGATGGCGGCGGCGGCGGCTTCGGGGTCGGGCGCGGCGGTGACGGGCCGGCCGATGACCAGCCAATCGGCTCCGGCGTGGATCGCGGCACCCGGCGTCATGATCCGGGACTGGTCGTCGGCCGAAGCACCGGCGGGACGGATTCCCGGCACCATCGATCGGAGCCCGGCCGCACCGACGCGATCGAGTTCCCAGCCGCTGCACACCACTCCGGCACACCCCGAGTCTCGAGCGACCGCGAGCCGGGCGTCGAACGCAGACGCGTCGGCATCGGAGGTGAGCACCGTGACCGCGAGGGTCACCGGCGTCGACAGTCCGGCCTCGGCGGCACCGCGTTCAGCGCCGGCGACGAAGGCCCGCAGCATCTCGCTCCCACCCGCGGCGTGGGCGTTCATGAACCGAACTCCGTGGCGGGCCAGGGCGGCCGCTCCGCGCTCGACGGTGTTCGGAATGTCGTGCAACTTCAGATCGCAGAACACCGTGAACCCGAGATCGTGGAGCCGGTCGAAGGCCGCCGGCCCCGCCTCGGCGTAGAGCTCGTAGCCGACCTTCGCAATCCCGAACCACGGGGCGACGCGCTGGGCCATTGCGATCGCGGCGTCGAGGTCGCCGACGTCGAGCGGCAGCGCCAACCGGTCACGCACCTCGGCAGCAGCCTCAATCATCGTGGTCACCCAGGTCTCCTTCGATCTGCGGGTTCGGGCTCGGCGCGGGGAGTTCGAGGGCGCCGACAAGGTCGGTGACCCGGGCGACACCGTGGCCGGCACACCAGCGCACGATCTCGTCGTGGATGCGGTTGACCGCGCGCGGTTCGGCGAACGACACCGTGCCCACGCCGACGGCGCACGCGCCGGCCAGCAGCATCTCGATGGCATCGAGCCCGGTCGCGACTCCCCCCGTACCGATCACCGGGATGCCGGGCAACGCGCGGGTCACCTCGTTCACCACCCGCAATGCGACCGGCTTGATCGGCGCGCCCGAATAGCCCCCGGTCACACCACCGAGCAGCGGCCGACGGGTCTCGGCATCGATCCCCAGCCCGAGCAAGGTGTTCACCAAGGTCAGGCCGACCGCGCCCGCGTCCACCGCGGCGCGTGCGACGTCGACCACCTCGAAGGTGTTCGGCGAGAGTTTCGCGAAAATGGGCAGCCCGAGATCACACGCGACGACGGCAGCAATCACCCGCGCCGTCGACGACGGGGAGTGTGCGAACATGCGCGCCGAGTCCTCGACGTTGGGACAACTGACGTTCACCTCAATCGCCGCCAACGCGTCGGTGTGCCCGCGCAGTTGCTCGGCCGCCGCACCGAACTCCTCCACCGACCGGCCCCAGAGCGAGACGATGACCGGCACGCCTTTGGTCTGCAACTTCGGGAGCTCGTGACGAACCCAATGCGTCACGCCGGGTCCTTGCAACCCGACCGAGTTCAACATGCCTCCACCCGCCGCTGCGTGGAGACGCGGCGCGGGGTTGCCGGCCCAGCGGTAGGCGGCGAGTGACTTCACCGTGATCGCACCGAGCCGTGTCCGGTCCACGAGTCGGACGACTTCGTCCCCGTGACCGAAGGTCCCCGAAGCCGCCACGACCGGGCTGTCGAGTCGCAACGACCCCAGGGTGATGGTGGTGTCCACCGTTCCGGCCAGTTCGGGCGCCGAGAACGATCGGCGTCGGTTCACGAGGGCATCACACCTCGAGCCGCAGTTGACCGTCGGCGTGATATTCCTGCAGCGAACGCACGGTCACCTCGGTGGTCTGACTCTCGGCGATCCCCGCCGCCGCCGCGAGTGCCGCGGCGACAGTCGTCAGACACGGGATGTTGTGGAGCACGGCGGCGCGCCGGATGTGCGCACCATCCGCCCGCGGTCCGCGCCCTCGAGGCGTGTTCACCACGAGGTCCACCTCGCGGTTGGAGATCAGCCCGATCGCATCCTCCCCCGCGGAATCGCCGACCTTGGCCACGATGGTCTCGACGGGGATGCCACGCGCCGCACACGCGGCCGCAGTCCCTGCCGTTGCGATCAGCGCAAAGCCCAACTCGACGAAGCGTGCGGCCACCACGAGGCCCGGCTCCTTGTCCCGGTCCGCGAGCGAGAGAAAGACCTTGCCGGATTCGGGTAACCGGCTGCCGGCCGCAGCCTGACTCTTCATGAACGCCAGACCAAACGACCGGTCGATCCCCATGACCTCGCCGGTGGAGCGCATCTCGGGCCCGAGCAGCGTGTCGACGGTCGGGAACTTGTTGAAGGGCAACACGGCTTCCTTGACCGAGACGTGGCCGCCGTTCGCCGGGGGTCGGAGCAGACCCTCGGTGCGCAACTCCTCGAGCGACGCGCCGAGCATCACCCGCGCCGCGACTTTCGCGAGCGGGACACCGGTTGCCTTGCTCACGAACGGCACCGTCCGGCTGGCGCGCGGATTGGCCTCGATGACCGCGACTTCACCGCCCTTGACCGCGTACTGCACATTCAGAAGGCCACACACGTCGAGCGCAGTCGCGAGCCGCTCCGTGTAGGTGCTGATGGTGGCGATGGTCTCGGCCGAGAGCGTCGACGGTGGGAGCACGCAGGCGCTGTCACCCGAGTGCACCCCCGCTTCCTCGATGTGTTCCATCACTCCGCCGATCAGCACCTCACCGGTGTGATCGCGAATCGAGTCGACGTCCACCTCGATGGCGTCCTCGAGGAACCGGTCGATAAGCGCGGGACGGGTGGCCGAGAGTCCGCCTTCGCGCCCGAGCGACCCGGCGGTGGCGAGTTCGGCCATGGCCGAATCGAGTCCGTCCTGGTCGAAGACGATCTGCATCGCCCGACCACCCAGCACGTAGGACGGTCGGACGAGCACGGGGTATCCGATGTCGGCGGCGATGGCACGCGCGCCTTCCACGTTGGACGCGGTGCCCCCCGGAGGCTGGGGAATCTCGAGTCGGTCGCACAGCGCGTTGAACCGGTCCCGGTCCTCCGCGAGGTCGATCGATTCGGGGCTGGTCCCCAACACCGGAACGTCAGCCGCCGCGAGCGAGTGCGCCAACTTCAACGGCGTCTGACCGCCGAGCGCAACCACCACGCCGCGCAACTCACCGCGCGCCTGGAGCGCGTCACACACGTTCAGCACACCTTCGATGGACAGTGGCTCGAAGAAGAGTCGGTCACTCGTGTCGTAGTCGGTCGAGACCGTCTCGGGATTGCAGTTGACCATCACGGTCTCGAAGCCGGCGTCCGACAGCGCGAACGCGGCGTGCACACAGCAGTAGTCGAACTCGACCCCTTGACCGATCCGGTTCGGCCCACTTCCGAGGATCACGACGGCCGGTCGATCGAGCGGCGTGACCTCACAGACATCCTCGTAGGTGCCGTAGTGATACGGAGTCGTGGCCTCGAACTCCGCGGCGCACGTGTCGACGGTCTTGTACGTGACGTCCACGCCCGCCGCACGACGGACCGCACGCACCAACTCGGGCGTCTCGTTCCAGACGTCGGCCAGCTGCCCGTCGCCGAAACCGAGCCGCTTCGCCCACCGCCACGTGGTGCGATCCAGATCGGCCGACCCGACGAACCCTTCGAGTTCCACCGCTGCCTCGACGACCTGCGCCATCTGATCGAGGAACCACGGATCGATACCGGTGATGTCGTGGAGGCGTTCGATGGCGATCCCGCGCCCGAGGGCCACCGCGACCGCGAACAAGCGGTCTGGCGTGGGTGTGCGACACGCGCGCTCGAGATCGTCGACGCTCAGATCGATGAACGCCGGGTCGCGATGGTCGAGTCCGGTGCGGCCGCTCTCCAACGACCGCAGCGCCTTCTGCAGCGACTCGGGGAAGGTGCGCCCGATGGCCATGACCTCCCCGACCGATTGCATCATCGTGCCGAGCAGCGGTTCGGCGCCGGGCAACTTCTCGAACGCCCACCGCGGGATCTTGGTGACGACGTAGTCGATCGTCGGTTCGAAGCTCGCGGGCGTGACCCGGGTGATGTCGTTGACCACTTCGTCGAGGCGGTAGCCGACGGCGAGCTTGGCGGCGATCTTCGCGATCGGGAATC
>JANLTQ010000482.1:0-3888 GCA_031363005.1 Acidimicrobiia bacterium
GTCTCCTTCTCCGAATTCTCGGGCATCAGGTGACATCCCAGTGGAAGGAACAATACCCAGGGGGGTATTGTTCCACGACGCACGATACCCCCATGGGTATTGCTCCAACCTTCGGAGGCTCGATGAACAACGCCAAGCCACGGTCGGTGTTCGGTTCCGCCGGCACGCATGAGTCCTCGGCGCTACCGGACCCGCGCGCGCTCTTCTCGCGGCTCGCCGCCACGATGGCCCGGCGCCGCCGGATTGTCATCGCGATGTGGCTCCTCGTGGCGTTCACAGCTGCGCCGCTCGCGCTGACGCTCACCGGTTCGCTCTCCGGCGCAGGATGGGAGGCTCAGGGGTCGACCGCACAGAAGGTGCGCGACGAACTGCGACGCGATTTCCCCGCGCTCGGCGCCGAGAACCCCGTCGTCGTGTATTCGCAACGCACTCCCATCGCCGCGGACCCGTCGGGCCTCCGATCGTTGGTGAACGACCTCGCGGACGCGCCGCGGGCCCGCTCCGTCGCCGATCCCCTCACGCTCCCGAAGACTGCCGGCCTGATCGCGCGCGATGGACGCACCGCGATCGTCCCCGTCGACCTCGTCGTCGGCGCTGACGCGAGCCGGCCAGTCGCAGCTGGCGACCTCGGCAACTACGTCGGCACCTTGAAGCTCGCACCCGGGGCCCGCGCGAACGTGACCGGCGAGTGGCCGGTGTGGAGCGACTTCAACGCCGTCAACGCCGAGGCACTCCACAAAGCCGAACTCGTCAGCGGACTCCCGACGTTGATCCTGTTGTTTCTCGCGTTCGGCTCGCTGATCGCGGCCGGTATTCCACTGCTCCTTGCACTCGCCGGTATCGCCGTCGGCTTCGCCGCGCTCCACCTCCTCAGCCTCGTGACACCACTCTCGGTGTGGTCCATGAACTTCTCGATGATGATCGGCCTCGCCGTGGGCATCGACTACAGCCTCTTCATCGTCAGCCGCTACCGAGAAGAGCGCATCGAAGGCAAAGACGCGGTCGAAGCCATCGAGAACACCCTGTCCACCGCCGGCAAGGCCGTCTTCCTCTCCGCACTCACCGTCGTACTCGCGCTCTCCGCGGTGTTCTTGGTTCCGGTCATGGTGTTCCGGTCAATGGCCCTCGGCATGATCCTGTCGGTCGTTGCCGTCGCGCTCGCATCACTGACGCTGCTGCCCGCAGTGCTCGTGGCGCTGGGCGATCGCGTCCTCGTCACGCGCGGCAAGCAAGACCCCGACATCGTCGCCGAAGGCCGCTGGGCGCGGTGGACCGGAGTCGCGCTCCGGCGACCCGGCACGATCCTCGCGATCGGACTCGTTGTGCTCGGCGCGCTCGTCGTTCCGGCGGCAGGGATGAACCTCGGCATGCCCGGCGCTCGAGTCGTCGACCTCGGCCGCACCAGCCGCGATGGCTACGACACGCTCGTGAAGTCGTTCGGACCCGGCGCGGCCGCGCCGGCGTTCATCACCGTCCCCGCGGTGGACGCACCGAAGGTCCTGCGCGTCGCCACCGCGGACACCACCGTCGTCGACGCCAGGGTTGTCGCCACCCCCGCCCCGAACGGTCGCACCGTGGTGCGCGTCATCGGATCGACCGCCGTCGACGACTCCCGGACCGCCGCACTCGTGCACCGACTCCGCAATCAGCTGGCGACCGCGGTCCCGGCCGCCCAGGTCGGTGGTCCGGCGGCACAGAACGCCGACCTCACCTCCGTGCTCACCGGCCGAGCGCCGATCGCGATCGGCGTCATCCTGATCATGGCCTTTCTCTTGCTACTGGTCGTGTTCCGGAGTCTCGCCATTGCGATCTCGTCGATCCTCATGAACCTCGTCACCGTCGGCGCCGCCTTCGGGTTCGCGACACTCGTGTTCCAACACGGGATCGGTACCGCACTCCTCGGCATCGAACACCAAGGTTTCGTCGACGCCTGGGCGCCGCTGTTTTTCTTCGCGCTGCTGTTCGGGCTCTCGATGGACTACCAGTTGTTCCTCCTCGCCGCGATCCGCGAACGGTACGAGGCCACCGGTGACACCAACCGCGCCATCCGAGAGGGCGTTGCGCGCACGGGACGACCCATCACGAACGCCGCACTCATCATGATCGTGGTGTTCATCGCGTTCGGTGTCACCGGACCCATCCCGCCCACCGAACTCGGCCTCACCCTCGCCGTCGCAGTTCTCCTCGACGCCACCGTCGTCCGCGTCCTCCTCGTCCCCGCGACGATGGCCCTCCTCGGCGAACGGAACTGGTACCTCCCCAGGTGGCTCGGACGCATACTCCCCGTCGTGAAGTTCAGTCACTGACACCGACCACATGCCGTGCGAAGGTGAAGGCGTGGACACCTCCGACGGCAGCGAAGCGCGCACGAGAACGCGGTCCGGACGTCAGACGCTCCGCTTCGGACTCGGAATCGTCATCGCGGCCGGCGCCGTGTGGCTCGTTGTGTCGGCGGCGGGCGGGCTCGGCGATGCAGTCGCGGCCCTGCGCCAGACGAACCCGGGATGGATCGCGCCGGCAATCGCGTTCGAGGCCGTTGCGTACCTCCTCGCCGCGGGACGGTTCCGCCGGCTGGCCGGACCCGACGCCGAACTGTCCCTCGTCGAAGCCGCCGAGATCACGCTCGTCGCGCACGGCCTCGGTCTCCTTGCGCCGGCGGCACCGGCCGAGGGCATCGCGTTCCAGTATCGCGAACTCAGCCACCGCGGGCTCGACCGTCGCCGGATCGGGCTCACGATCGGTTTCGAGCAGTGGTTCAGCACTCGGGTCTTCTATTTGGTACACGCGGTCAACTTGCTGGTGATCGTCGCGACTCGAGACTTCCCAGCCGACACCAGGTGGCCCATCCTCGCCGCAGTGTTGATCTTCAGCCTCCTCGCGTCGACCGCGATCGCGGCTGCGCGTCCACGGGTGGCCGAACGCATCGCGATGACGATTGGCGCCCTTCGGTTCTGGCGGCCCCGACGCTCGGCCGACGATCGACGCGCATCCGGCGCTCGTCTCCACGGGGAGGCGATGGCCGTCGTCGGACCACCGCGCCAACGCGTCCGGCTCATGGTGCTCTCCGTCGCGTCTCTTCTCGCCGACGCGCTCTGCCTCTGGATGCTGTTCTTCGCGGTCGGGATCCACGACGGGCTCGAACTTGCGCTCCTGAGCGCGGGCGCCGCCGCGGCTGCATCCTCGATACCGCTCCTCCCCGGCGGATTGGGTGCAGTCGAAGCCGCAGTTCCCGCGCTCCTCGCCTGGTACGGCACACCCATCGCGACGGCGCTCTCCGCGACGCTTCTCTACCGGGCCATCGGGACCTTCCTGCCCGCGGCAGCCGGCGCGCTCTCCATCCCCGCCTTGCGAATGAGTGCTCGATCGCGGCAGTAGCTGCCCAGCGCGGACGCCTCGCTTGCGCTCAGTCGCGCGACACCGGGAGTCCGGCGGCTTCCCACGCACCCATGCCACCGGTGACGTTGTGCGCGTCGAGCCCGGCCGCGACGAGTGCCTTCGTCGCTCGCGCCGATCGGTTCCCCGAGCGGCAGATGACGTAGATCGTCTCGGCCTTCGGGAGCGCGAGGGGATCGAGCCGTCCGAGCGGCCGGTGGAGCGCGTTCGGTGCGTGGCCTTCTGCCCATTCTGACGGTTCCCGTACGTCGACGAGCAGCGCCCCGCACGGTCGGTCGTGCGCGGTCGTGACGTCGACCGTCGGGAGCTGCGGGCCGGCAAGCCGGGACAGGATGCCCATCGTGTTCACCTCAGGAAGCGGGGGTTGGATCGAATATTGCACTCGCGCACGTCGCCGCGTAGCCGCCGTACACATCGGCAACGGTGCTGAACCCGCGCGCGCGGAGAAACGACGCGGCGGTGGCCGACCGGTATCCGCCCGCGCAGTAGACGAGG
>JANLTQ010000534.1:0-4969 GCA_031363005.1 Acidimicrobiia bacterium
GGTTGGCGGCGGCGACGATGGCCTGGTCGGTGATCGTCACTCGGTGGTGCGCTTCGTACTTGTCGCGCACGCCCTTCAAGATCTCGATGGTCATCGCCAGCGTGGGCTCTTCGACCTTGACCGGTTGGAAGCGCCGCTCGAGCGCTGCGTCTTTCTCGAGATGCTTGCGGTACTCGTCGAGCGTGGTGGCACCGATCGTCTGGAGCTCACCGCGAGCGAGCATCGGCTTGAGGATGCTCGCGGCGTCGATCGCACCTTCGGCCGCACCGGCACCGACGAGGGTGTGCAACTCGTCGATGAACAGGATGATGTCGCCGCGGGTCTTGATCTCCTTCAGCACCTTCTTGAGGCGCTCTTCGAAGTCACCGCGGTAGCGAGACCCGGCGACCAACGCGCCGAGGTCCAAGGTGTAGAGCTGCTTGTCCGTCAGCGTCTCGGGCACGATGCCCTCCACGATGTCGGCGGCGAGACCTTCGACGATCGCGGTCTTGCCAACGCCGGGCTCACCGATGAGCACCGGGTTGTTCTTCGTGCGGCGAGACAGCACCTGCATGACGCGCTCGATTTCCTTCTCGCGCCCGATGACCGGGTCGAGCTTTTTCTCGCGCGCGAGCTGGGTGAGGTTCCGACCGAACTGATCGAGCACCAACGAACCCGAGGGCCCGCCACCCGCTTCGACGGGCGCGCCCGCGCCGGCCGGAGCGCCTTCTTTGCCGCCGGAGTAGCCGGACAGCAACTGGATGACCTGCTGGCGCACGCGCGAAAGATCGGCGCCGAGCTTCACGAGCACCTGCGCGGCGACACCTTCACCCTCGCGGATCAGTCCGAGGAGGATGTGCTCGGTGCCGATGTAGTTGTGGCCGAGCTGGAGTGCTTCCCGGAGCGAGAGCTCGAGGACTTTCTTCGCGCGGGGGGTGAACGGGATATGACCCGACGGCGCGGAGCCGCCGTGGCCGATGATCTCTTCTACCTGCGCACGCACGGCTTCGAGCGAGATGCCCAAAGACTCGAGCGCCTTCGCCGCTACACCCTCACCCTCGTGGATGAGCCCGAGCAGGATGTGCTCGGTCCCGATGTAGTTGTGGTTCAGCAGGCGCGCTTCCTCTTGGGCCAGCACGACGACCCGTCGGGCCCGGTCTGTGAAGCGTTCGAACACTTGGCATCCGCCTCTCGTCGGTGGGTTCGGGTGCGCAGTAGCGCAGCCGAAACTCGTCCGACACTCTATCGGCCGGGCCTTTTTTGACCCGGACGGGTATTGGGTGGTCATCGACGCACCGACCGAGCCGCTGTAGTCCCCGAACGGTCACGGAGCGCGGTCGGGCGTCGGTGTGACGTTCGACTGTTTCCGCTCCCGCTCGGGCCTCGCAACGGCCCGTCGGCATCGTGTTCAGCTCAGCACTTCCAGCTTGGTCTTTGTTCCCGACAGGTCGTACCCTGCGCCGGATGTCACCTCTCGACGCGCTCGGCTTCGCACCGATGGCGACCGATATGGAGCGGGTCGAGACCGCCTTACGAGGGTCGGTCCTCTCCTCGGACCCGTTCCTGTCCGACGTGGCCGGCCATCTCGTCTCCGCCGGCGGGAAACGTCTCCGCCCGGCGCTGTCCCTCTGCTCCGCCTATGCAGCGAAGGGCATCGGGCCGGCGGTCGAGGACGCCATCACCGGTGGTATCTCGGTCGAACTCGTCCATCTCGGTTCGCTGTATCACGACGATGTGATCGACGAGGCGGAGACCCGCAGGGGTGTCCCTTCGGTCAATGCGCGCTGGTCCAACATCGTGGCGATCCTTGCGGGCGACTACCTGCTCGCCCGCGCGTCCTCCCTCGCGGCGTCGCTCGGCGCCGACGTCGCCGCGCTGCTCGCGGCCACGATCGGTGAGCTGTGCCGAGGCCAGGTCCTCGAACTGCAGCACCTCTTCGACGCGGACCGGTCCGTCGACGCGTACCTCTCTGCGATCTCGGGCAAGACCGCCTCGCTCTTCGGCACTGCCTGCCGGGTCGGCGGGATGGTCTCCGCCGTGGATGACCCCACGCTCGAAGCCCTCACCGAGTTCGGTCATCACCTGGGCATGTGCTTTCAGATTGTCGACGACGTGCTCGACGTCACCGCCACCGATGAGGAACTCGGAAAGCCGGCCGGGAACGACATTCTCGAAGGCGTCTACACGTTGCCCGTGATCCACGCGCTGGCCGGTTCGCTCGAGCTGCGAGACCTGCTCGGCCGCAAGATCGATCGCACCCAACTCGAAACGGCACGGACGCTGGTGAAGGCGGGCGACGCCGTCGACCGTTCGATCGAGACCGCACGAGGCCACGCCGCCGACGCGAGCGCCGTCCTCGCCTCCACGACCGCGCTCGACGCCGACGTGGTCGAAGGCCTCACCCGCCTGGTCGACACCCTGGTCACCCGCCAGTTCTGACGTTGCGCTTCCCGGGACGTCGGGCGCGATCGCAACCCGCACCAGAATCGCAAGCCAGGGGTTGCGTTCTGCGCGTGGGTTCGGTGCGTTGGTCAGCGATCGACGACGAAACCGGGAAGCGGCGGACTGAATCTGAGTCTGACGTTCGGTTCGTCGTCCGGTTGCTCGTCCCTCGGCCACACGGCGTGCGCTCGGTACCGCACTCCGACCGTTCGCTGCGGTGACAGTGATCGCCGCGGTCGCGTTCTTCGGCGTAGACGCCAGGTCCGACGCCGAGAAATCCACGCCGTAGCTGTCCACCCGACCGTCGTGATCGGCCAAGATCGCAGTGACCGAACGCGGTTCGTTCGTCGGACCCGAGACGGGAGTCGTCCACCGGAAAGTGACCTCGCGATCCCCACCCTCCGGCGGCACCACGAACAGGTCGACGTCGTAGGTGCCGGCGGCGCCACGAGGCTCAAGCCGAAGGGTCCCGGACTTCGTCGACTTCCGGCCGGTCCGGAATCGACGGCCACACTGGTTCGGGATCGGACTGCCCGAAGGATCCGGCGTCCTCGGGGCGCCGAAGCTCGCATCGACCCGCCACCCTTTCGCCGGGGCATCGATCGTCACGTACCGAGGGGACCCGATGGTTTCGGGCCGGGTCGGTGGAACCCCGTCAGCACAACCGTTGCCGAAGCAGAACGTGTAGGGCGCGAGTCGAAGCGTTCGGCCGCCGCCGCGGACCACCACATCGGGCGGCGCTCGAAGCCCACCGACCTCGTCACGATGATCACGATCCGCTCGATCGGGACCAGAACTTCCGCTGCACGCAGCGAGAAGGATCGCGAGGGCAAGCAGAGCGGCCGATCGCTTTCCCATCACGGAACCAGCCGTAGGCCGTCGGCGCTTCAGTCTCCGTCGAAGGCGAGCGTTCCGCGGAACGCATGTGCGCGTTGTGCGATGACACTGGCGACCCATGCTCCGGCCGCTGCCACGAGCGGGATCAGCACGACGACGGAAAGCGCGGTCACGATCGGAAAGCGAATCAGCGGGTACTGCGAGTTCGCGGCAAAGTCCACGGAGAGCGATGTGAATCGTGGCTCCTGCACCGCGATGAAAACGACTGCGATCGGTATGAAGCCGACGGGTACTGCGATCAGCGACCCGACGAAGGCAAGCACCCAGTTCTTGGTTGCCCCGATATGGCGGTCGGTGGCCGGGCGGGCACCGAGGATGTCGAGCACCGTCTGCTCGTCACGAGATTCGGACGCTCCGAGCAGCAACGCCGTCATGGTGATGAGCAGCGCAAACGCGATCATCGCAACGATCGACCATCGCCGAGCCGTGACCGGATTCCGAAATCCCGTCCGATCGGATGGATCGGCCACCTCCAGGAGGAATGGTTGAGAGACGACCGACGCGGCCGTCGGACTCGGCTCGTACACGTCGACCGCGTTGGACAGCAACCTCGATCGTTCGTCGGCCGAGAGCGCATGCGGTGCGGTGCCTATCGCCCCGAGCGGTTCCGTCTCCAGGCCGAGGAGACGTGCTTGCTTCGCATCAATCAATATCGGCAGAGGACCGAGCGTGTTCAGCCAGGAGGCCGCGCCGATCGACTTCACGGAAAGAACCTGCCGCCCGCTGGGGGTCTCGATCGTCAGCGATCCTTCCCCACCACCGATAGTCGTGAGTGCCTGACCATCACGGAGTCGGCGACGGTCCGCAGGTTGCAGCCGCATGAGCCGGACGAGGGCCTCGTCGGCCACGACTACCGTGTCCGCGGCCTCGGACTGGAAAGCGTCGATCGGCTGCGGCGAGGCGTCCCGGCCCACGGCGAATCCTCGAACCGACCGGAACCTTGCGCCGGGAACGATGCGCCTCACTGCCGACTCGCCGAGCATCAAGTCGTTGGTGACACCGCCCACCCGCCCGGTGAACGCACTTGGGCTCCCGATCAGGATCGTGTTCGACGGAAGCCGCAGCAAACGAACCGAGTCGCGATCTACGGCCATGCCCAGCAGTGCGGTCGAGCCGGCAACTGCGAGCGCGCCGGCGATCGCGATGGCCGTCACCACCGCGGCACTGCGGCTGCGGACCCGCACCAGACCCCGGAGCGCGATGCGTGGTGCCGCTCCGACAAATCTCCCCGCCCGAGATACGAACGTCACGGCCACCGGCGTCAAGAACGCCGCACCCGCGAGCACCAGCAGGCCGCCGAGGATCGCGATCATCGCGACGAGACCGGGTTCGCCAATGCGACCGCCGCGAATGTTCAGCGCCACCAAGGCCAGAATCCCGACGCCCGCACCGAAGATGGCGACCGCTTTCAACCAGCGGAGCGGCGGGACCGGAGCAAGGGGCCGCCGACCGGCCAGCGCGCTTAGGACGGGGACTCGGACCACGTGGCCTGTCGGCACGCGCGCGGCCACCGTGGCGGTAACGACCGCGGTCGCGCCGAGCACCGCGAGATCACGGACCGAGAAATGAAACGCCCCCGGGTCGTGCCGCATCAGGGTGACGATGAAATCGCGCGCGATCGCCAGGCCGATAGCGGCGCAACCCATGCCGA
>JANLTQ010000560.1:0-3699 GCA_031363005.1 Acidimicrobiia bacterium
CAAAGCACTTCTGGACGCCAAAAGGGAACGGATCGGTAACGTTCGGACGTTCGCTTGGGTCAAAGGATTCGCAGGAGGTCCGATGACCGACGATCTCGGGAACCAACCACCCCAAGAACTCTGGTGCCCGTCGTGTTTCACGATGGTCGGCGACGCACCCTCGTGCCCGAGGTGCGGGCTGGCCCAGGGCGGACCGGACGCCGCACGACTGCGCGTCATCGTCGCTCGTCTCCACGAGGCAACCACCGAGCGCAACGAGTTGGAACGCGAACTGGAAAGTTTGCGCAACGAGCGAGGTGCACTCTTCAGCACCCTGCAACCGCTATCGAGCGGAGCGGCGGCGACACCCGAACGGACCGCCGTCAGTGTCGCCGGCGGTGATTGGCGACCCGAACGGATCCGAGACACGCTCCTGTGGCTCGGGTCGCTCCTGCTCATCATCTCTGCCATCACGTTCGCCGTCGTCGCCTGGGCACGCCTCAGCCCGTACGGACGCGCCGGCATGCTGGTCGCCGCGACGCTCGTTGCGGCTGGACTGACCCGCTCCGTACGCGGTCGACTCCGCCCCACCGCGCAAGCCCTCGCCGCCCTCACGATCGGCATGACGCTCGTCGATTGGCGTGCCCTCGAACGCACCCCGGTCGCCCACGGGTTCAGCGTGGCGACGTGGTGGGCACTCGGCCTCGCAGGGATCGGACTCGGGACCCTTCTCGCGGCGCGACGATCAGATCTCACCGTCGTTCGCGTTGCGCCGGCCATCGTGCTCCCTGCGGCGGCAACCGCGGCGCTGCTGGCACTCTCGCCAACTCTGACGCAGGGCACACTCGGGCTTGCGGTCATCACCACCCTCCTCATCGTCGCAGCAACGGTGACGAATCGGCGCCAAGACGTTGCTGCCGTCGTGACCACGCTCGACGGTCTGGCGATCGTCGGACAACTCGCGACGATGGGCCTCGCGGCGGCGGCCGTCATCGAACCGATCGTGAGCGCTGCACCCGATCCGGTCCACACGCTTTTGGGACCGGCGCTGGCCGTCCTCGCGATCGGGGTGCCACCCGCCGGACGTGTGTTCCTGAGCCGCCTCCGGCCAAGTTCCTTCGTGGATCTGTTGACGACCATCGCCTGGAGCGCGCCCATCGGGGCTCTCGCCGTTGCCGGCGCGCCGGGTACCGACGGCTTCAGACTCCTCGCGCTCATCGCATGTCTGGCGGGCGCAGTGGCGCTCGGGGCCCGGCTGGTACCGACGCCTTGGCAGACGGGCGCTCGCGTTGCGGGGATCCTCGGATTCGCAGTGCCGCTGATCGGTGCGATCGGTCCCGTCGGAGTGGCGTGGTCCCGCGCGCTCTCCTGGCTCAACCACGGGTGGACCGGTTCGCTCGACATGCATCTGCGGGGCAACTTCGGGCCGATGCGCTCAGCCGCGATCGAGCACGCCGGCCCCGTCCTCGTCATCCTCATCGCCCTCGCGATCGCGACGGTGGCTCAGGGTCGGCTGTTCGCCACGTCGAAACTGGGGGTCGAGGGTTCCGTCGTTGGTATCGCAGGCGGCCTCGCGCTCGCCGTGGCCGTGACGGCGCTGGATCCGACCATCGGGATCGCGCTCGGCGTGCACCTCACGCTAGGTGTTGCGTGCATGACTGCGGCGATCGCGTGGGACGTGAGTCAGCCCCGGCGGTCCCGAGATCTTCTCGTCACGGCGGCGGTGGTTTTGATCCCCGCCATCGGCTGGGCGGCCGTCAGCGTCAGCGCGACGATCGTCGCATTGGCGGTCATCGCGCTGATCGGCATCGCGGCCAGCATCAGGGCCCGGCCTGCAACTCGGCCGCTGGCCGCAGCCATAGCGGGTCTCAGCCTCATGACCGAGGTCGGCGTCGTCGCGCATGCACTCGAAGCTCGGGACGCGATTGCTGGTTTTGTCGTACTGATAGCAGCGGGCGCACTCTTGCTCACCGCCCGGTTCCTCCGGCCACTCTCGTTCGCCCGCGTGGACCTCGAGGTTGCTTCCGTGATCGGCGGAGCCACCGGTTTGTTGCTTGCAGCGGATGAGTCGGCATGGCGCACGATCGCGCTCGTCGTACTGGTTCCGGTCATGGTTTCCGCGGCTCGGCTCACCGATGAACGCGCCGACGGCTACGGCACCGCGGCCGCAATTGCCGCCGTCGTAGCGACCTTCAGCGTGGTGGCGCGTGCTCCGGTCATGGTGGAGCTCTTCTCGATCCCCTCCGCACTGGCCGCGCTCGTGATCGCGCGCATCGGATCCCACGACACGCGACGGGCGTCGTGGGCGACGGTCGGGCCCGGGCTCCTCATCGGATTTGCGCCCAGCGTTGCGGTCGTCGTCGCGCATGGTGGGACGCTGCGACCGGTCCTGGTTCTCGTTGCCGCCGGCATCACCATCGCCATTGGCGTTCGCTCCAACCTCCGCGCACCGATCGATGTGGGCGGGCTGAGCGCGCTGGTCTTGGCGATCGACGGAATCGCGCCCGTCGCCGCGGGACTTCCCCGCTGGCTCCTCATCGGAACCCTCGGCGCACTGGCGCTCTGGGCCGGCGCCACCGCCGACCGGCGGCTCGAGCAACTCCGGCGCTGGCGGACCGCCGTCGACCAGCTCGCCTGACCCCAGACCTCACCGTTTTGGCGTCGTCAGGTGCTCTCACAGAGCACTCCAGGACGCCAAAAGTGGAGATCGGCGGAGTCATTGACGGGACTGGCGCGCCGCCTCGAACATGAGAATGCTGGCGGCGACGGCGACATTGAGACTCTCGATCTCCCCCGCCATCGGGATCTGCACCACGACGTCCAGGACCGCGGCAACGGCGTCCGGCAGGCCGTGGGCTTCGCTCCCCAACACCAACGCAATCGAGCCTCCGAGCTCGACGGCGGTATAGGTCTCGGTCGCGTCCGCGTCGGTACCGACTGCCCGCCATCCTCGACCCCGGAGAACGCTCAATGCGGCGGCGACGTCGTCGACCACTGCGACCGGAACCTTGAGCACCGCACCCGCGGACCCACGGACCACTTTCGGGTTCCACGGGTCGACACCGTCGGCCACGACGATGGCGGTCGCTCCGGCGCCTTCGGCCGAGCGAATGATCGTCCCGAGGTTGCCCGGGTCGCCAACCCCGGCACACACGACGACGAGGCCCGGAGCGACTGCGTCGAGCGAGACCATCTCCGGCGTCGGCGCGACCCCGAGCACCGGCTGGGGCGTGCGAGTCGTCCCGATCTTCTCGAGGACGCCTTCCTTCAAGTCCCGAGTCGGGACTCCAGCCGAGTCGAGGCGCGACACCAATGACGCGAAGGACTGGCGAGCGCCCGGGCCGAGGTAGACGGCTTCGAGCGCGACCCCGCGCGCGAGCGCGTCGGCCACGATTCGCGGGCCTTCGAGCACGAACGCACCGGCCTCCCGCCGCGCCGACGCGTCGCGCAGCAACGTCCGGAGGCGGAGTGCATCGTGGTGTTTGTGCGAGAGCGGCGCCTGAGCCGGCATGCCGCGCTCGGGGGGTTACGCCGCGTCGAGCGCGGAGCGTGCGGCGGCCACGAGGACGTTGAAAGCCTCGCGTTCGCGCACAGCGAGATCGGCCAAGACCTTACGGTCGACCTCGATCTCCGCCGCCTTCATACCCGCGATGAACTGCGAGTAGCTCATGCCCTCTTCACGACACGCGGCGTTGATGCGCATGATCCAGAGCTTGCGGA
>JANLTQ010000680.1:0-8708 GCA_031363005.1 Acidimicrobiia bacterium
CCCGTGCGCACGGGCGTAGTCCATGCTGCACACGATCATCGCGGCGGCACCGTCGGACGTCGCGCAGATCTCGAGGAGCCGGAGCGGATCCGACACGATCGGCGACGCGGCCACATCCTCGAGCGTGACTTCCTTCCGGAAGCGCGCGTAGGGGTTCTCGAATCCGTGCTTCGCGTTCTTGACTTTGACTGCGGCGAAGTCGTCCTGGGTCGCTCCGTGCAACTCCATGCGCCGCCGCGCGTAGAGACCGAAGTAGGTGGGGTTGGTCGCGCCGAGGAGGCGGAACCGCAACCAGTCCGGATCGTCGCCGCGCTCGCCGGCGTTGGGGCCGAGAAAGCCCTTGGGGGTGGTATCCGCGCCAATGACCATGGCGACGTCGGCCAAGCCGGCGAGGATCTGTGCCCGCGCCGAGTTGAGCGCGGTGACACCACTCGCACACGCGGCGTAGGAACTCGTCACCGCGGCGCCCTGCCAACCGAGCGCCTGCGCGAACGTTGCGCCGGCGACGTATCCCGGGTAGCCGTTGCGTACCGTGTCGGCGCCGCAGACGAGTTGCACGTCTCGCCAGTCGACGCCCGCATCGGCGAGTGCAGCGTGCGCGGCAACGACTCCGTACTCCACGAAGTTCTTGCCCCACTTGCCCCACGGGTGCATACCCACACCCAAGATCGCAATATCTTCCATCAGTCCTCTTGCCCCTTCGGGGCGGGCCGGACGGGCCACACTCCGCTCGTTGACCGGCCGCACGTCGCTGCCGATCCCGCTCCGTTCTCGATCACCTCTTCGCTCATCACGCCACCGGCTTCCATTGCCAGATCACGTACTCGTGGTCATCGTCTTCGTAGAGAGTCCCAAGTGTGATTTCGACCTCGGTGCCGACGCTCAACGCTTCTGGGTCCGCGTCGGGTGCGAGTGGGCCGAGCACCACCATCTGCTCCTCGATGAGTTCCACCGCCACCACGGTGTACGGCACGAACGGATCCGCAGCCATATAGGGGGCGGGCGGTTGGTAGTGGTTCGTGGTCCACGACCACACCTTGCCGCGGCGGGAGAGTTGGACCTCGTCGAGACTTTCAGTCGGGGCGATGGGATTGCGCGAGAACGCGAGATTCTTCGGGAAGAAGTAACTCCCGGTCTCGACGCCGCGGCTGCCGAGCAACGCCGGCTCGTCACCCAAAGTGAACCAACCGTCGACGGCAGGGACTCGTGTCTTCATGGTGGCGCAGCCTACCGATGCGCCACGGGGCGCTCGCTTTGGTGCCGTGTCCGGTCCGGCGACGGGGTCGGCGACTGCGTGTGGGATCCTCGTCACGCTCAGCGTGACGTCCATCCCAATCGGCCGAGACTGGTCGACGCGCCTCAACGCGATGCGCGCACATCACTCTGAATTACGGCTCAGTAGAAGCCGGCGGCGCGGAGCCGTTCGGGTCGACCCACTGTCGCTTGTCGTGGGCGAGCACCACACGTCTGGGCGTGAAACCCCTGACTCGCTCGAGCGACTCTTGGCCGCCGGCTCGTGCTTGGCGCTCACGACAATGACGCTACCAAGCGACACTCACGGCGCACTTCGCCTCGTTCTGACGCGTCCGCGCACGCGTGCTCACGGCGAACGGTGTCCCCGTTTCGCGAAGTTCCGTTAGGTATACACACGTATAGCCAACCGGAATCTCCGAAAACGCGCATCAGCGCGACAGGACCGAACCAGGGGCAGTCCCGAATCCTGGCGTTCTACGGACGGAGAGCGCGTCACCTACCCAAGAGCGCGTTAATGACACTCGAACTCGATCGCATCCGTCAACGGCGCGTCGGAGGCGGCGCAACGGCAACGCCGGTTCCCGTCGTGCACGCATATTCGGTTAGATCGATCGCGCGGCGGACCGGTTCGGCGTCGGGCTCACTCACGCGGCTCAGCAGCCCGCGAAGCGCCTGCCGCACGACCTCGGGTGCGAACCATTCAACCTCGCCCGACGTGAGCAGCACGCTGCGGTCTGAGGCGGGCAACGCCTCAAGCGTATGGATCGGGATCAGAACATGCCCTTGAGCGTCGGCACCCACGATCGCTACGAACGCTTCGACAGGCCATCCGCGGCTCTGCGTGGGGTCGTTGTGCACGCCACAGAATGCCCGCTCCACGCCGTCCTGCCAACCACCCAAGCCTTCGTTGATGTCCCTAATGGCGATGCCGGATCCACCAGGAGAGCTTGGTGAGTCCAAGGAACGAACCGGTGCCGACAGCAACCGCTGCGATGGCGTCGAGAATGATGTCGCCGGGCCAGGGGCTTGACGCGTCCATTGTCCTTGCCGCATCCCAAGTCTGGCGAACATGGCCGGGGAACGTCCTGAACGGTTCCGGCCCCGGATACGGCTCTCCGCTTCTCACGCCTTGTCCCTCACGTCCTCAGCCCGTTCCTTGCACGTTACGCGTCGCCACCCAACGGCGCGTTAACCACACCCGAGCTTGGAACCGCAGGGATAGCCAACACTCGGCCTAGGCCTGTCTCTCCAACAGTGGCCTAAGCGCGCGCTCCACTGCGATCCCCGTCCGCTGCCCGAGCAATGCTCCGCGGGCCGAGGCGACGACCTTCACCGCCGCATCCGTCTTGAGCCTCAGAGCGAGTACCGAATACGGCACGCGGATCATCCCGAGAGTTCCCCGGTTCGTCACCGTTACAGATTCGACGATGTCGACTGAGCGGACGCGATAGCTCTTCCAGAAGTTCCGCACCAGGAGCCAATCGTCGTTGATCACTACCGCGATGCGTGCGGCACGGATTCCGGCCACCGCCGTCAGAACGCACACAACGACGACCGCTCCCGGTGCGCTCGCGTCCACGCTGACGCCGATGCTCACAAGTAGAAACGGACCGAAATAGAGAGCCCGCAGATACCACGAAGCGGAGATGGTCACACCACAAACCTACGACCCGAGCGCGACCCGGTTCTGCGTCGACAAATGCCAGACAGTGACGTCACCGCAGCCACCCAAGGGTCACGTCATCTGATAGTCGGCCGCGACATCCGCACGGCCAGTCGACCGGGCGAAGCAGCCCGGCGAAGCGGTCAGATGCGGACGACGGTGCGGCCGATGGTCTCGCGGCGTTCCATGGCGGCCAACGCGGCCGGGAGCTCGGTGAAGGGAACCTCTTGACCGATCATCGGCCGGAGTTCGCCCGCTTCGGTCAACGCGCAGAGTTCGGTGTGCATCTCCACGCCGTCCGCGTGGGCGGGGAAGTTGAACCCCGTCATCGCCTTGAACCCGATCGGATCGTCCACGTACGCGTGGCACACGCCAACGAGCGAGAAATTCCCGAACACCACCGGCCGCGGCACGATCCCTTCGTCTTCGGCTGCAATCCCGGACGCGAAACCCACGATGAGATGGCGGCCGTTGAACGCCATGCACTTGAACGTCTCGGTGGTGGTGGTCCCGCCGATCGCGTCGAACGCCACGTCCACTCCCCGTCCGTCGGTCGCAGCAAGCACCGCCGGAACGAAGTCCTCCTCGCGATAGTTGATGACGACGTCAGCCCCGAGGTCACGACACACGGCCAGCTTCTCCGGCGAACCGGCTGTCGCGATCACTCGCGCACCCGCGTGCACACCGAGTTGGATCGCGGCCGAGCCAGCACCACCCGCACCCGCGTGGACGAGCAACGTCTCGCCGTCTTGCAATCCACCGCGCTCGTACAGCGCCAGCCAACCGAGATGGAACGGCATGAGAATCCCGGCGGCCGCGGGAAGTGGAATGGAGTCGGGCATCACGAACGTCATCGCCGTGGGCGCGGTCACGTACTCCGCATAACCGCCGAACGCACCGCTCGGAATCGCGACCACGCGCTGGCCGGCCCACGCCTCGGCACCGGCACCGCACGCGTCGACAGTTCCCATCACTTCCATGCCCGGGATGTACGGCATCGGCGTGCGCACCGTCTTGTACCGACCGTGAATACCGTCGAGGTCGTTGAAGTTGAGGGTGATCGCCTCCACCCGGATCAGCAGTTCACTGTCGCCCGGCGTGGGAATCTCGACGTCATCGAGGGTGAGGACGTCCGTCGGCGCGCCGTACTCATGGACCCGCCAGGCGCGCATCACGCGTCCACCATCACGATCGTGCGGCCGACGGTGGCGCGCCGAGCCATGGCGTCGATCGCGGCGGGGATCTCGTCGAAGCCGACGGTCTGACCGACGACGGCTCGGACCGCACCCGACGAATAGAGGGCAACGATCTCACGCATGATCCGCGCTCCCAGCTCGCCCGAGGCGAAGTTCCAACCCATTGCGGTCTTGACCAGATGCGACATGTCCGGATCGGCGTACGCGAGCAAGACGCCGCACACCTTGAGGTTGCCCAGCGCGACACGGCGGGGCACGAGGAACGGCTCGTCGGCCACGAGCTTGTTGGAGGCGAAACCCATCATGAGATAGCGGCCGTTGTACGCCGTGCACTTCATCGAGTCCTCCATCACCGCCTCGCCCACGTTGTCGAACACCACTTCCACGCCACGGTCACCGGTCTCGGCCAGCACGACGGCGGCGAAATCTTCGGTCGTGTAATCGATGACCACATCGGCGCCGAGTTCACGACACAACGCGACCTTCTCCGCCGATCCGACTGTCGTGATCACCCGCGCGCCGAGATGCTTCGCGATCTGGATTGCCGCGGAACCCGAACCTCCCGCCGCCGCGTGGATGAGCACGGTCTCGCCGCGCTGGAGATCCGCGCGGTCGACGAGGCCGAGCCACGCGAGATGGAACGGGAAGTAGAGCGCGGCCGCGTCCGGCACCGGAATCGAGTCCGGCACCGGGAACATCGAGATTGCGGGACAGATTGCGTACTCCGCGTACCCGCCGTGGGCGCCTTTCGTCGTGGCCACCACGCGCTCGCCGAGCCGATCCTCGGTCCCTTCGCCGCACGCATCCACGACGCCCATCACTTCCATTCCCGGGCTGTACGGCAAGTCCGGGCGCACCATCATGTTGCCGCCGGTGATGCGTTCGAGGTCGTTGAGATTCAGGGGAATCGCTTGGACCCGAACCCGCACCTCACCCGGGTCGGGCTCGGGAATCGGAACGTCGTCGAGTTGCAATACGTCGAGCGGCTCGCCGTATTCGTGCGTCTGCCACGCTCGCATCGAGCCACTCATCGGTGCCTCCTCGATCGAAGGTTGTTCTTACGACGCGCCGAGGCGTGTCAACACTGCATCGGCCTCGGACATGATCCGGTCGATGATCTCCGCGACCGTCGGCAGTGCATCAATCACGCCGACGACCTGACCGGTCGGCAGGACGCCGGTGTCGAGGCGGCCGTCGACCAGTGCAGCCTTGGTGAGCATCGGCGCGTTCGCCGCCATCGCCACTTGCGCCCAGCTCAACCCCTGGCTCTTGTGCATCGCAACGCCCTCCTTCAGGAGGTCCGTGATCGAGCGGCCGCTCAACTTCCGGAAGCGCAAACCGTTGGCCATCGACCGCGGGAGTGCCGTGACGCGTCCGGCGCCGTCGAGGTGCTCCACGAGCTCGGTGCGGATTACGCGCTGGGGGTGACCGTCGACCTGTTTGGTGACGACCGTGTCGGTCACCGTGGCTTCGAGGTATCGCGCCTTCACCGCGTCCGGGACGCGGCTCTCGGCCGAGAGCAGGAACCGGGTTCCCATCGCTACTCCCGCCGCGCCGTAGGCGAGGGCCGCAACCACACCACGACCGTCGAAGAAACCGCCCGCCGCGATCACCGGGATGTCGACCGCTTCGCACACCTGCGGCAACAGGAGCGAGGTCGGGACGGTGCCGGTGTGGCCGCCGCCCTCCGCACCTTGGGCAATCACCGCGTCGACACCCCACGCCGCGACCTTCTCGGCGTGACGACGAGCGCCGACCGTCGGCATGACCACCACACCCTGGTCCTTGAGGTTCTTGACCAATCGCTCGCCCGGCGCCTGAGCGAAGCTCGCGACCTTCACGCCTTCACGCACCATCAGGGCGATGCGTTCGTCGACGTCGGGCTGGTCCGAACGCAGGTTCACACCGAACGGGTTATCGGTCCGTTCCTTCACTGACGCGATGGCGGTGGTGAGTTCGGGCACGCTCATGGTGGCGCTGGCCAGGATGCCAAGGCCGCCGGCCGCGCTCGTGGCCGCGGTGAGTCGTGCGCCGGCCACCCATCCCATTCCGGTTTGGACGATCGGGTACTGCACCCCGAAGAGCTCGCACGCCCGTGTGCTGAGTGCCTGATGGCTCACGGGTTGGGGACTTCCTGGTCTCGCAGGTTGTGTGGGTCGATCACGCTGCGAATGAGTTCGAGCTCGTCGGGAGTCGGTGCACGAGTCTCGGGCACGTCGCTCGGGACCACCAGTTCGAATCCGGTGGCGGCAACGATCTCGTCGACGGTCACCCCGGGATGTACCGAGTGCAATCGCATCTGGTGATCGTCGGTCTCGAAGTCCATCACGCCGAGGTTCGTGACCACGTGGTGCAGGTGATGGAACCGACCGGCCGCGCCGAGCTTCGCGGCGCGGTCGTACCCGACGCCGGTGACGACGTCGACCTTCGGCACGAACACCCGCGTGGAGTGGTTCGGGAGGAAGTAGCTCGTGGTGTTCTGGATGGTGTTCCCGGGCGCGCCGCGGAAACCGAGGAGCTGCGCCTTCGGCCGATCCCAGTCGCCGACGAAGGCGAAGTTCTGGTTGCCGAACCGGTCGATCTGGCTGGCACCCATGATCACGTGCCGCCGACCGGACCACACCACATCGAACATCGAGCGATATGGATTCCACGCCTCGATGACCTTGGCCTCGTCGGTGGGGCCGACGGGATAGGGACCTCCGATGAACAGCGCTTCGCCGTCGGTCATGACGAGGTCCGGCGAGAAGCTGGCGCGAGCCAGCCGGCCGCCGATCATCGGGACGGTGCCGATCGGGTTGGCCAAGATCTCACCGGCGTCGCGGAAGCACTCCGCCACTGCGATCACGCAATACTCCGCCCGCGTGATCAGGTCGCTGGTGGTCTCAGACATTGATGACTCTCCGGTATTCGTCGTGGCCGCCGCAGTCGAGGTACTTGGTCTTCCATTCGGTCCACGCGTCGGGTGATTTCGCGCTGGCGACGTAGGCGCGCTGGAACTCTTCGTCCCGGGGATAGTCGGGCACGCACTCGGTGAAGTGCGCTCCGTGCGGAGCCTCCACCACACCGTCGGTCATCAGACGGTTGATCTTCAGCGACTGCACCGGACCGCCGGCGGCGAGCTCCTCGGTGTCAACAATCCGCTCCACGCTCATGAACCGCTTCTCGGCGGCCATGCAGAACAGATCGTCGAAGTACGGGTCGACGTTGAGGTACTGGCCGTTGCCCCCGCGATCACCGCGGTGCATGTGGATGAGCGCAACGTCGAGCGGGAGCGCAGGCGCGGCCACCAACTCCTCACCGTCGGCGTAGGGCGAGACCACTGTCTTGATCTCGTCCTGGCGCTCGACGAGATCGGAACCGAGCCCCACACGAGTGGGGATGAAGGGGACCCGCCACGCCGCGGCCTGGAGTCCGAGGAGAAACATCCCCTCGTCCATCTCGAGCGTGGACACCGTGCCGGCTTGGCGCGCGGTGCGGAAGTGCGGCTCGAGCGCGATCGAATCCAACGAGCAGAACGCGTAGACCGCTCGCTTCACTTTGCCGGTTGCGCAGAGCAGGCCGAGGTCCGGTCCGCCGTACGAGACGACGGTGAGGTCCTTCACATCGCTGCGCGCGATCGTGCGCACCAGACTCATCGGCTTCCGGCGCGAACCCCAGCCGCCGATGCCGATCGTCATGCCGTCGCGAATCTCGGCGACCACATCGTCTTCGCTGACGACCTTCGAGGTGGGCTGCGCCAAGGTGGGACTCACGTGTTGGTATCCGTTTCTCTCTTCGCCACAAATGCATCGCGGTGTTCGTCGGCAACGCCGGAGAGATTGAGTTCGAACGTGAAGCCCTGCTCGAATCGGTAGGAGCGCTTCACGTCGATCGGGTCGATGCCGTTGAGCGACTCCTTGGCGGCACGGATGACCGTGGGGCTCTTGACGGCGATGTCGGCCGCGATCCGCATCGCGGTCTCACGCAGTTCCGCGTGCGGCACCACCTCGAGCACAGAGCCGAAGTGATGCAACTCCTGCGCGGTGATCGTGGCCGCGGTGTACACCATCGCCCGCATGCGGTGTTGCGGGACGAGCCGCGCCAGGTGCGTGGCCGCGCCGAGCGCGCCACGATCCACCTCGGGCAGGCCGAACGTGGCGTCGTCGCTCGCGACCACGATGTCGGCGTTGCCGACGAGCCCTACCCCGCCACCGAGACAAAATCCGTTGACCGCCGCGATCACCGGGACCGCGCATTCGTAGACCGCGGCGAAGGCGGCGAAGCAGCCCTTGTTGGCGCCGATCAGCGCGTCGAACCCATCGGTGTTCTGCATTTCTTTGATGTCCACGCCAGCGTTGAAACCACGGCCCTCGGCCCGCAGCACCACCACGTGAACGGCCGGATCCTCACCGAGCGACCGGATGATCCGCGCCAGTTCGAACCAGCCGGCAACGTTCAGGGCGTTGACCGGCGGGTTGTCCATCACCACCTCGGCGATGCCGGTGGCGTCGACTGATTGGGTGATCGGCATAAGACACGTTCCCGAGGAATGAGCGAAGAGTTTCTGACGGGTCGTCAGATCGTGGCAACTTAGCGGTATGAGTGAAGCGGAG
>JANLTQ010000687.1:0-3509 GCA_031363005.1 Acidimicrobiia bacterium
CCCGCAACCCGGGTGTCGACGCGTGGGACGAGATGCCCGAGAACCACCAGAAGCTCGCGGCTCGTCTGCAAGAGGCATTCGCCGGGTTCCTCGACCACACCGACGCGCAGATCGGGCGGCTGGTCGACGCGTTGACTCACCTCGGCGAACTCGACAACACCATGATCGTGCTGTTGTCCGACAACGGCGCGTCACAAGAGGGCGGTCCGTTCGGCGTGCTGCACGAGTGGAAGTTCTTCAACTTCATCCTCGAGACGCCGGACGAGGCGATCGATCGCATCGACGACATCGGCGGTCCGAACAGTCACACCAACTATCCGTGGGGTTGGTCCCAGGCCGGCAACACCCCGTTTAAGTGGTACAAGCAGAACACCCACGAGGGTGGCGTGCACGTCCCGCTCATCGTGCACTGGCCGGCGCGCATCACGAACTCCGGAAGCGGCATCACCAATCTCCGCGACCAGTTCCATCACGTCAACGACATCGTGCCCACGATCTACGAAGCGCTCGGCGTCGAAGCCCCCGCGATCTATCGCGGCCGTGAGCAGATGCCGATCACCGGGACCTCGATGCTCTCCACGTTCGACGCGCCGGACGCGCCCACCGAGAAGGGCGTGCAGTACTTCGAGATGATGGGCCACCGCGCGCTCTACGCCGACGGTTGGAAGGCCGTCACCCGCCATCAATCGGGCACGTCGTTCGACGACGATCAGTGGGAGCTGTACCACCTCGCCCGGGACCGGTCGGAGTGCAACGACCTCGCGTCCGCCATGCCCGAGAAACTCGCCGAGCTCGTCGAACTCTGGTGGGACGAGGCCGAAGCGCACGGCGTGTTGCCACTCGACGATCGGACCGTCGAACTCTTCGGTGCGCGCTTTCGGGATCGCTCACCCCACCGCGAGGATCGCCACTACACCTACCGCCCGCCGATGGCGCCGATGCCCGCACAGGTGGGCGCCGCGCTCGGCGGCACCAGCTGGGATCTCGACGGCACCATCGACCGCACGACCGGCCAAGGTGGCGTGATCTACGCGACCGGGAACGGCAACTCGGGAGTGAGCGTGTTCGTCCAGAACGATCGACTGCTCCTCGACTACAACTGCTTCGGCGAGCATCACGTGGTGGAGTCCGACCGTGATGTACCCGAGGGCGCGTCGGTAGTCGGCGTCCGGTTCCGCCGCCAGGAAAAGAACACCGGGCGCGCCACGCTCGTGATCGACGGTGAAGAGAGCGGCACGATGGACGTCCCGTTCGCAATGCGCATCATCTCGAGCCTCGGCCCAAGCGTCGGTTACGACCACGGCTCGCCGGTCAGCGATCGCTACTCGGACTCATTCCCGTTCGAGGGCACGCTCGACCGCGTCGACATCCAGCTCGTCTCCCGCCGACCCGCGGACGAAGCCGCCAACGCCGCGGCTGCCGAACGCTCCACCATGAGCCAGCAGTAACGCACTGCCATCACGATGCGACGAACGGTAGGATTCGAACGTGCCAGAGAAGTCGGAACCGATCACCGCTCATGTGCTCGATGCGATGACCCCGGACGAGCGTTCGGAAGCATTCCAAAAGGGACTGATCACCGACCTCGACGAGCTACCCGAGGATTTCCGCACCCGGGTCGTGTCGACCGCCGAACGACTTGGCCGCGAGCGCCGCACCACCACCGCAGACTGACGACATTGCGTCGCGAGGTTCGCGTCACCCAACAGTTCTTCGATCGGCTGGACGACCTCCTCCCACAGCAGCGATCCCCGAACGGGAGCCCGTCGGCCACGGACTTTCTCCTGCATGAGATGCCCAACATCATCGAGACGTTGGCAACGAACTTCGAGCTGGCGACCACACCAAGTGATCTCGAACCCGACGTACGGGTCCTGATCGGGTCCGGAATGCTGGTCCCTCTTCTCGCCGTGTACGCCGCAATCGTCGACGACGGCGGCATCGAAGTCTTTTACCTCGATATCGCATGACCGTCCGCATACCGAACGCCACCGCGTTCTAGGAACCCCATGGCATCAGTTCGGCGGCAGGTCATCATCGATAGAGCGGCCGACGACGTGTACGCGGTCATCGGCGACCCGGCCACGATCGCCGAGTGGTTTCCCGGCATGGTCAGCGCCACCGTCGACGGGACCACGCGCGTCATCACGACCGAGTCCGGCCTCCCCATGGCCGAGGAGATCGTCACCAACGACGCGATCCAGCGTCGGTTCCAGTACCGATTGGCGCCCGGCTTCATCCAGGACCACCTCGGGACCATCGACGTGTTCGACCTCGGCGACGGCCGAAGCCTCGTGGCCTACTCGACCGACTGCGAGCCGGCCGCGCTCGCACTCATGATCGGCGGCGCCACCGGCAACGCCCTGAAGGAACTCAAACGTCAACTCGAGCAGAAGCAGGAGACTCGCCGCTAGACCGGTTCGACGCTCGGAGCTACGCGGCGAGGCGTGGCCCGAGCGGCCCGGCGCCGCAGGCGCCAAGAGCGGAAAGGACGTCTGATGGGTCGGAAGATCTTGTTCGTCACCACGGACCAGCAGCGGTACGACACGCTGGGATGCAACGGCGGGACGCTGGCGCGCACACCCGTCGTCGACGCGCTCGCCGCCACCGGCATTCGCTACGAGCGGGCGATTCCCCAGTCGGTGGTCTGCATGCCGAGTCGCTCCACCATGCTCACCGGCCAGTACCCGAGCACCCACGGCGTGTGGATGAACGGCGTGCCGCTCCCGGTTGATGCGCCGTCGGTCGCAGCCGATCTGCATCGCGCCGGGTACCGGACTGCGCTCATCGGCAAGGCGCATTTCGAACCGTTCATGGACGCGTTTGGCCGCTTCACCGAGAACCTGCTCGCCCGGTCCGGCAACGAGACTGCACAACGGCCGTGGGCGGACGGCACCGTCGGCCCCCACCGCGGGTTCGACCATCTCGAGTTCGCAACCCACGGCGCGGCGGGGATGCTCCACTACGCCCAGTGGCTCGGCGCCAACCACCCCGAAGCCGTCGGCATGTTCTACGCCGCGATCGACGCCGGCTGGAACGTGAGCGCGCTCGGCGGCGGAGACACCGACGCGCCGCAGGTGAAGGCCAACCCGATTCCGCGCGACTGGTACCACACCGACTGGGTGGCCGATCGCACGATCGCGTGGCTCGACGGCCTCGACGCGAACGACGACTGGTTCTGCTGGATGAGCTTCCCGGATCCACATCATCCGTGGGACCCACCCGAGTCCGAGATGCATCGCGTCCCTTGGAAGGACACGCCGCTTCCGGCCGGATATCCCACCACCGCAGCCGAACGCGAACGCATCCTCGACGACAAACCGCGCCACTGGCGCATGTGGTACGACGGCGATCTCGTCTCCAACTACGAAGCGCCGAAGCACTGGGTGCCGGCGACGATGACTGCGAACCAGGTGCGCGAAGTGAATGCCCGCAACGCGGTCGAGTGCGAACTCATCGACGAAGCGCTCGGGCGCGTGCTGCGCGCCATCGACACGCGCGGGTGGACC
>JANLTQ010000709.1:0-10803 GCA_031363005.1 Acidimicrobiia bacterium
GCGCGTGCCCGCCGATCGAGCCGCCGGCCCCCGCGGCGAACGGGGTCAACGCTCCTTTGGTGACGGTCGCCGGTCCAGACGAACCCGCGGCGGTTGCCGTCAGCGCGCCCCCGCCGAGAGCGACTGCACATGCGGCCGCGAACCAGCGGCCCGCTTTGAGACTCCGGTGATGTTTCATTTCTGCCTCCCGTTGTGAAGTGTTGTGACCACTGTCGCGTTCCGGGCCTCAAATGGTTCTGGTGTTCTGACGACCCGTACACCTGACAGACGGGCAGGAACGGTTGCCGGGTGACGCGTCATTGGGGAACCTGATCAGATTTCGCGACGAGTCCAGCCCTCTGTCACCCGCGTGCCGGTCCTTCTCGTCTGTCGGGTGAGGGTCGGAAGCGACGAGAAGGAGACCGCGAGATGTCGAGAAGCCCCAGTTCCACAACGGTTTGGGCATCCACGTTCCGGAGGGCGGCCGGTGCGATCGGCGTGTTCGCGTTGGGAGGGGCTGTGCTCATGGCCGGTGGGAGTCCCCCGGCGAGGGCCGCGACGACACCGGAGCTCGCAATCGGCAGTGTCGTCGTGACCGAGGGTGACGTCGGATTCGAACCGGCGGTGCTCACGGTGAGCCTGTCGTCTCCGGTGCTCGTGGATACGAACATTTCCTACGTCGTGCTCGACGCCACGGCGACGCGGTCGGTGGACTACCTCCGACCGGCGATCGGGAGACTCCGGATCCGCGCGGGTCGGACCTTCTCCACTATTCGCGCGCGCATCGTCGCGGATACTGCGACCGAGGGCGACGAAATGTTCACCGTGGTCATGACCAGTAGCGACGGAGCGCCTCTCGCACATCCGATCGGCACCGTCACGATCCGCGATGACGATCCGATGGCGGTCGGGCGACTCGCGATCGGCGATGCATCGGTCTACGAGGGCGATGCAACTCGGAACCCGATGCGGTTCACGGTCACGCTCGACGCGCCGGCAGCGACCGACGTCACCGCGAGGTATGCAAGCTTCGGCGGGACGGCTACCGCCGGCGTGGACTTCGCGAGTCGGAGTGGCGCGGTCCGGATCCGCGCCGGTCGCACCTCGGCCGTGGTCACACTTATTGCGATCGGCGACACTGCCGTCGAAGGAGCCGAACAACTGCTGGTCACATTGTCGTCCGTCGTCGGTGCGGCGCCCACCGACGACGTGGCGGTCGGAACTATTTTCGACGACGATCCGCCACTCATCACGCCCCCGGGCGCACCCATCGTGACGAGTGCCGTCGCCGGTCCCGCGAACGGCATGCTGACCGTGGCGTGGAGCCCCCCGACATCCGATGGTGGTTCGAGCGTGACTGGTTACGAGCTCGAGGTCACGCGCCCCTCGGGGACTGTGGTCGGCAGCTACTCCGGCACCGCGGCGAGCGTGGTCTGTGGGAGCCCGGGGGTGACCTGTGGACTTCGGGTCCGCGCAGTCAATATCGCGGGCGCGGGCGCTTGGTCCGATCCGCTCGATGGGACGACCTGGCGAGCCCCGGGCGCGGTCGAGGGTCTGACGGCGACCGGCGGGAACCACGTGGTTGGCGCATCTTGGGGGATACCGCTTGACGGCGGCGATTTCCCGATTCTCGACTACCGGATCGAGCGCAGCACTGATGGCGTGACCTTCGCATTGGTGGAACTCACTGCGTTTCGCGCCTCGACGGTGAGTTGCCCTCAAGAGCGGACCACATGCTGGGTCCGGGTGCGCGCCCGGAATGCAGCGGGTCTCGGCCCGGCGTCCGAGGCCAACGCGATCAGCTGGGGTCGACCGACGTCGCCGACATTGGTCAGCATCCGCCGGGTCGGAGGCGTCGTCGGTCTCGGATGGCAACCGCCGGCCGACGACGGCGGTAGTGCAGTGTTCGACTACACCGGCGAGCGAAGCCTCGACGGTGGGAACACCTGGGCGTCGATCGGGAGTGTGCAGTTCGTTGCACCGGCCTGCCCGATCGGTATCAGCTGCGGTTTCCGGGTCTCTGCGGTCAATGCAGTGGGCGCCAGCGCACCTTCGAACCCGTTGACGGTCGGGCCGTAGAGGATTCGGCAGCGCCGCACCGGTCCGGGTGACAAGCTCGCGCCCGTGTGGGGGGAGCGAATTTTCGACGCAGTTTTCGCCGCGTGTCACCCGGAGCGGGTGTCGGCGACGTCTGTCGGAACGATGGCTGTCACGGGACTGCTCGCGCCTCGGTACCTCTCGGGCTCCTTGCCGCTCGATCTCGGCCGGCAATCCGGAGGCAAAGCCGAGCAGGTTCTGTCGATCGATGCCGACGCGCTCGTCGTTCGCCTGTTCGAGCAGGAGGGCCAGTCGCTGGTTCGGTTGGCTCGTCTGTTCGTCGATGATCGGAATGCCGCCGAGGATCTGGTGCAGGAGGCATTCATTCGTCTGGCCCGCTCGGCCCACCGGATCAGGGACGAGTCCAAGGCGCCGGCCTACCTCCGGTCCATCGTGTTGAACCTCGCGCGTGACAGCAACCGGCGCGGGCTCGTGTCCCTGCGTCATCACCTCCCGGTCGATGACCGTCGCGCGTCTGCCGAGGACGAGATCGAACTCCGCGAAGACCAACGCGAGATGATCGAAGCGCTTCGAGACCTTCCGCATCGTCAGCGGACTGCGCTGGTCTTGCGCTACTACGAAGAACTCGGGATCGACGACATCGCGGCAACGATGGAGATCTCCCGCAACTCGGTCAAGACCCACCTGAAGCGGGGTCTCGCCACGCTCGAGCGACGACTCGGCGACGCGACTGACGACGTTGATGCGGCCGAGGTGATGACATGACGGCGGTCGAGCAGCGATTGCGAGATGCGCTCCTCGATGAAGCGGACGGGCTCGACGAAAGCGACGACCTCTTCGCTCGAGTCGCACTCAGCATCGATGACGACCGGCACCTTCGTCGTCAGCGTGGTCGACGACTCGCGGTGATCGGTTGTCTCATCGGCGCAGTTATTGCGGTGGTGCTTTCAACAACGGAACGAACAAAGGGAGAGATCGTCATGGACTGGTGGATCTTGGAGTTGTTGTGGTTCTCGGGGATGGTGTTCCTGGCCTTATGGCTGGGACCGTTCATCCGGCGGTTCGGGAAGAGCTATGCCGCGGATGTGTTCCGGGCGAACCCTCGGACCGGAAAGAGCTTCATCGTTTTGATGGACGTGGCGTACTACCTGATCTTCTTCGCCTTCATCCTGTTCACGGTGAAGTTCGAGCCCGACGCCGGCTGGGCGAACACGGTGAACGCCGCCCAGCTCCAGGCGGTGACCATCCGTCTGGGCGGCATCCTCCTCATCGTGGGACTGCTGCACGGGTTGAACGTGTTGATGCTGCCGATTATTGGCCGCATCCTCACGCTGAATCGCCGCTTGGACGAGCAGACACCCCCGAGCACCCCGTCGGCCCGCCAGGCGTGAGCTGACCGTGCTCCTGCTCCTGTTGGTGCCGATCGCATTCGCGTTGGTGGTGCTCTCGGTCCTCGGCTTCGCGGGCATCGGGCCACTCACCGACGAGCGGCGCGTGGCGCGCGATGGCTCGATGTACGCGATCGGGCCGGCCGTCGGCCTGTTGGTGGGTTTGGTGCTCCTCGTTGCAACCGTGATCGCCGCAGCGGTGCTCGGCGGATTGAACGGGGGTGACCGTGTGGTGCGAACGCGTGCCGTGCCGTCGTCGACGACCGTGGTCACCACGCCGACGTCCGACCGGTTGGATGCCACGTCGGGTGCGAGCACGACGAGTCGGCCGACTGCGCGCCGAGTCCATCAACCGGATGTCCTTGGTCCGGTGATCTCGATCGAGGCCGACGGCGGAAAGACGTTCCCGGTGTCGTATGACGTCGCCGATGAGCTCGGACCGACGACGGTGCTGCAGGCGCGAGTCACCGGATTCGAGCCGTTCGCACGCGCGATCGCACAGCAGTGCATTCCCGGTGAGTCAGGAGCGTGCGGCAACGCGTTGTCCGTGCAGTTCGACGCCGACGGAATCGCCAACTTCCAATATCTCGTCACGAATGACTTTCTCGACGGGCGGCCGGTACCGGGTCGGTGCCGCTCCGGTGCCGCACCATGTGTGGTCGCGGTGAGCGCGGTGATCGGGAGCACGAGTGGTGAGATCCAAACCGTGTTCGGCGATCAGGTGGCGCCGGCCGGTGACATCTCGGTCACTCCCGCGTCCGAGTTGTCACTCGACGGCGAGACCGTCACGGTGGAGGTCACCGATTACCCGCCCGGCGTGACGCTGACCGCGATGCTTTGCGCGGCACCAGATGCCACGGGTGCCCGCTGTGGTGCACCGGGTCCGACGGCTCCGTTGGTGGTGGGCCGTGATGGAACCGGACGGACCGCACTCGCGATCGAACCAGGCCGGGTGGGAGCGGATCGGGCCTCATGTTTCCGCGGCGACGACTGTGGCGTTTCCGTCGCGTCGGCGGCGGTGTTCGCCCGCGCACCCGTTGTCCCGATCTCGTTCGCCGCACCTCCTGGCGCGGCCTACGACTCGACCCGACTGCTCATCGGGCTCGGCATCGCGCTGGTCCTGCTCGCGATTGCGGCTGCGTTGCTCCGACGCACCGACTGGTCGCCGGTCGGTGAAGCTGCCGCGCCCGAGATTGACGACGCCGAATACGCGGACCTCGATGCGATCATCGCGGCGTTGCCACCCGTTGAGGACGAATACGTCTCGACGCCGTGATCCTCGAGCGCCGTGTCACCCGCGATCGTCCGAGTTCCGTCTGTCTGGAGAAGGACCGCGACGCGAGGACGACCTCATGGGAACCAACGTCATCGAAATCGAGGGGCTCCGGAAGGAGTACCGCCGGCGGAAGGGTCGCACCGTCGCGATCGACGGGCTCGACCTCGCCGTCCCCGAAGGCGGGGTGTTCGGGTTCCTCGGCCCGAACGGCTCGGGCAAGACCACCACGATCCGCTGCATCCTGGGACTCGCCCGGGCGACCAAGGGATCAGTGCGGCTGCTCGGTCGGCCGGTGCCCGAAGGACTGGCCGAGTCGGTCCGTCAGATCGGCGCCATCGTGGAGTCACCCGCGTTGCTGCCAACGATGAGCGGGCGAGACAACCTCGCGCTGCTCGGCGCGATCGATCGCATCGGTCCGCGGCGGGTCGATGCGGTGCTGGAGGAGGTCGGGCTCGCGGAACGTGCCGACGACCACGTGCGCAAGTACTCGCTCGGGATGCGCCAGCGGCTTGCACTCGGCGCGGCACTGTTGAAAGACCCGGCGCTGTTGATCCTCGACGAACCGGCCAACGGTCTTGACCCGGCGGGCATCCGCAGCGTGCGTGAGTTGCTCCGGCGTATGGGCGACGACGGCCGAACCGTGTTCGTCTCGAGTCACCTGCTCGCCGAAATCCAACAGACCTGCGACCGGGTCGCGATCCTGAGCCGCGGTCACTGTGTCACCCACGGCACGGTCGCCGAAGTGCTCGCCGCGTCGGGACCGGCGACCGCGATGCTCGTGACCGTGAAGGATCCCGATGGTGCCCTCGCGGTGCTCACCCGAGCCGGCATCGGCGCCGAGCGAGCGCACGACCACCTCCGGGTCGCAGTGACGCCGCCCGATGCCGAACGGATCAGTCAGACGCTCGGAGAGCACGGTCATTGGGTGCGTGAACTCCGACCCGAGGAACGCAGCCTCGAAGACCTGTTCCTCGAGATGACGGATGACCATCTCGCCGTCGACCCCCCGAAGCTGAAAGAGGTGGTCGTATGAGCTTGTTGGTCGTTGAGATGCGGCGGGCGTTTCGGCGTCGGGTTGTGCGCGTGATGATTCTGATCGCACTCATCGGGTGCGCGCTCGCGGGCGTGATCGCCTTCACCAGCTCGACCGGGAAGTCCGTCGCTGAGCTCCATGCTCGAGAAAGCATTCACCCTGCCGTACTCGCAGATTGGTGGCGTGCCGGGAGGGCTGATGGCACGGTGCTCGTCGCAAGCTTTTTCCTGCTCCTGGGTGGGATGTTCGCCGGCGCCGCGGTCGCCGGCTCCGAATGGCGCGCCGGCACGATCACCACGGTGCTCACCTGGGAGCCGCGCCGGGTCCGCCTCAACCTCGCCCGCACGATTGCGTGTGGGATCGTCGCGACGGTGGTGGCCGTGGCACTGCAGGTCATCTTTCTGGCGTGCTTCCTGCCGGCAGTGTTCGCGAATGGATCCACTGCTGGAGTCGACGCCGATTTTTGGTTGGCGTTGTTCACGGTCATTGCCCGGACCGCATTCCTCACCGGGATCGCCGCGATGCTCGCCGTCGCGCTCGCAACGCTCGGCCGGAACACCGCGTTCGCCCTCGCCGCGGTGTTTGCGTGGGTCGCGGTGATCGAGAACCTGATCAGGAATTTGAAGCCGGGACTCTCTCCCTACCTCTGGGGGGAGAACATCGGTACCGTCGTCCCGTGGCATCAACTGAAAGGCGTGGAGTTCACCCGCAGCCCTGTCGTCGCGCTGGGCACCATCGTGCTCTATACGGCCGTCTTCGTCGTGCTCGCGACTGTCGCCTTTCAGCGGCGCGATATCGCCGGGACCAGTTAGTGGTCGTCGGGTTGGCGCGAGGTTCGCGATGAATGAGTTCCGCTTTCGCGAGGCCGAGCGGCGGCTGTGGGACTCGGTCGGCGTGACACCGACGGAGCGGCGGGTATATCTCGAGCGGCGCAAGATCTCGGTCCGGGTTCAGGAGGTGGGTGAGGGTCCAACCGTGTTGTTGGTGCATGGCGGCGCGAACGGTGGTTCGAGCTGGGCGTCGTTGGTTTCCCGGCTCGAGGGATTCCACTGCATCATGCTGGATCGTCCCGGATGTGGTGTGAGCGAGCCGATTAGTGAGGCCTTCAGTGACCTCGCGGGCGTCGAGGAGTATGCCGACACGATGATTCCCGACGTGCTCGACGCGCTCGGGCTGGATCGTGCACACGTCGTGGCCACATCGTTCGGCGGCTACTTCGCACTGCGCGGCGCCGCCGCGCATCCGGACCGGTTCGACCGGATAGTGGAGTTCGGTTGGACCATCGGAGCACCGATGGCGAAGGTGCCGTTCACGATGCGGATCGCCACGGTGCCGGGCGTCGGATGGATCATGGCGCGGGTGCCGCCGAACGAGCGAGCGGTACGGATGATCCTGCGCCAGATCGGTCTCGGCGCGGCCCTCGAATCGGGCCGATTCACTCAAGAATCCATCGACTGGTTTCTGGCGCTGTTGCGCGACACTCCGACGCTGCGCAACGAACGCAAGGTGACACCCCGCGTCATCCTCCCGGTCCACGGCATGAACGAGCGGGTGCTGTTGTCGGCGAATCTGTTGGCGGGCATTCACGCGCCGACGCAGTTCATCTGGGGCGAGGAGGATCCGAACGGCGGCGCCGAGATCGCCCGGCAGTTCGTCGGACTGCTTCCCAATGCGGACCTCGAACTGATGCCCGGAGTCGGTCATGCGCCATGGATGGATGATCCCGACCATTGCGCGTCCACCACCTCCAGCTTTCTCAACGCGTCGACGTTGAGGACTTCTCCCGGTCGCGCTTGAGACGGGCCACCTGCGGCTGTTCGGCGCGCGCCGAGTTCCAGGTGCGGTCGCCCATCGCGGTGGTGAGCGAGTCGACGGTCAACGTCTTGCGTGCCTGGCTCCGCGACATTCGACGGCCGGCTCCGTGTGAACACGAGTTGTACGACGCCGGACTTCCGAGACCGCGCACGATGTAGGAGCGAGTGCCCATGCTGCCGGGAATGACACCGCGGTCGTCGGGACCGGCCTTGATCGCGCCCTTGCGAGTGATCCAGAGGTCACGACCGTGGTGGTGTTCCATGGCGGTGTAGTTGTGATGGCAGTTGATCCGGTCGGCCTCGACCGCATCTGGCGTGAGCGCGAGAATTTCCGCGAGCGAACGTACGAGTTCATCCATCATCGGTTCGCGGTTCGCGGCCGCGTAGGCCTGGGCCCACATCAAGTCGTCGATGTAGACCTTGAACTCGGGAGTGCCTTGCGGCAAGTACGCGAGATCCGGGTCTTCGAGCGGGATGAAGTAGGTCTCCGCGAGCCGCTGCGCGATCTTGATGTGCTTCTGCGCCAGCCGGTTGCCGATACCGCGTGACCCGGAGTGCAGCACGAGCTACACGCCATCGGCCTCGTCGGTGCAGACCTCGACGAAGTGGTTGCCCGACCCGAGAGTTCCGAACTGCGAGACGGTGGTGCGCTCCTGCTTCGCGTCGAAGTCGGTGCGATCGTGCGCGCCGAACCAGGCCAGCGCGGCGTCGCTGCGGTGATCGTGGACTTTGCCGAGACCGGCTGGGATCCGAGCCTCGGTGAGGCTCATGAGCGCTTCGAGTGAATCGGGCAAATCCGCGGCCGACTGATGGGTCTGGACCGCGACCATGCCGCATCCGATATCGACGCCGACTGCGGCGGGGATGATCGCCCCGGCGGTGGGAATGACCGAACCGACACACGCGCCCTTGCCGAAGTGCGCGTCGGGCATCAGCGCGACGTGACCCGCGACGAAGGGAAGCCGGCTCGCGCGTTCGGCCTGCGCCAACGCCTCGGGCTCGGTGTCGTCCGACCAGACGAGCAACTTCTTCGTTTCGTTGTGCGGGCTCACTCGTTCAGTGTGACCGACCGCGCGGCGATCCCGCCCCGAGTATTCCGCAATCGCGCCCGACGGCGAGTGCGGTTCTACGGTGGGGGAGTGGACCAGCACACGATGCGACGCCGATTTGCCGACGCGTCGGTCGCGCATCTCGCCACGGCCAGCGCCGATGCCCGGCCGCACGTGGTGCCGTGCTGCTTTGTCCTCCAGGGATCCACCGGGTACACCGCCGTCGACGCGAAGCCGAAGACAACGAGCCGCCTGCAACGGATCCGGAACATCGAGGAGAACCCGGCGGTGAGCCTGATCGTCGACCACTACGAGGATGACTGGACGCAGCTGTGGTGGATACGCATCGACGGACGCGCACGTGTGGTACCCGACGACGCCGAGCGGGCGGCCGCGCTCGATCTGCTCGCGGACAAGTACCGGCAGTACCGCGAGACCCGGCCGCCGGGCCCGGTGATCGCACTCGACATCGAACACTGGCGCGCCTGGCCGTAGTTCCGGCGTCCTGGGTCAGCGGGCGAGTTCGTCGTCCACGGTCTCGAGACATTCGGGCGCGAGTGCCTCGCCGGCCACCGGGCGCGTGCGGCCCGAACTCCTGGAGTAGCCCCACGCGCCCGCGCCCAGTGCTGCGATCGCGCCCAGCCCGATCGCGTACCGGGCACCGAACACGTCCGAGACCCAGCCGACGATCGGGCCACCGACCGGCGTGCTCCCGAGGAAGAGCATCGCCTGGAGTGCAAGCACGCGTCCGCGCATCTCCGGCGCCGCCTCGAGTTGCACGATGGCGGTCGACGAGACGAGAAACGAGATGCTCGCCACGCCGAGGGCCAGACCGACTGCGTACGCGAACCACTGATTCGGCACCACAGCCATCAGTGCCATCGCGACGCCGTAGGCGAGGCTGGCCAGCGCGACCGTGCGGACGTCGGCCGACGTGCGCCGAGCGGTCCGCAACGCGCCGACGAGCGCACCCACGCTCACGACCGAGAACAAGATCGTGAAGGTGGTGCCGTCACCATGGAGATCACGCGTGCTGAACAGTGGGAACACGGTCTGGAAGTTGTACGAGAGCGTGCCGACGACTCCCATCATCACGAGCGGTATCCAAAGCTCGGGCACGCCGCGTACGTACCGCAAGCCGTCCCGGACCTGGTGCTTCGCCTTCGTCGCGACGGGTGGTGTGCGCAGCTCGCGAGTCCGCATCATCCCGAGGGCGATGAGCACGGCGATGTACGACAAGCCGTCGCCGAGGAAACACCATCCGAACCCGACGGTAGCAACCAGCAGTCCGGCGAGGGCGGGGCCGATCACGCGCGATGACGTCATGAGCGCACTGTTGAGACTGACCGCGTTCTGGACGTCGGACTCGGGCACCATCTCCACAACGAACGCGCGGCGCGCCGGATTGTCGAACGCGATGGTGATCCCGCCGACGAGTGCCACGGCATAGATCGACCACACCGGCGGATGGTGGCTGAAGGCCAGGGCCGCCAGGGCGAAGGACTGGAGCATCGCGATCGCCTGCACGATCAAGAGCAGGCGACGCTTGTCCGACCGGTCGGCGACTAGGCCCGCCCACGGGCCGAGGACGAGCACGGGACCGAACTGCGCCGCCGCGAGCACGCCGAGCGCCACGCCACTGTCGGTCAGGCTCAGGACCAGGAGAGTCTGGGCCACCAGCGTCAACCAGTTGCCGACCTGCGAGATGAGCTGGCCCGTGAAGAACAGACGGAAGTTTCGAACTCGCAACGAGTGGAACGTGGCGCGTGTGGCGCTACCGACGGCGGCGCGTCTCGAGATGGGAGCCGTCACTCTCCGACCGTACCCAGCGCGTGACGCAACGAAGCGAGTGCGGACTCAACGTCGCCGTCGATCGATAGGACGTAGCGGCGGACCACGGGGGACGTGCCGATGCCGGGCGCTCCGTTGATCACCAGCAGCATCCGGCCACGGTACGGCACCAACCGCGATCACGCCCGGTGGCGCATTGCCGTGGCACGGTTGCGCCCAGGAGGCCGGGGCTCAACGGTGGTCGTCGTTCGCGACAATCTGGACCGCATCCGAGCGAGAGGACGCCATGCACGAGACCACCCAAGACCTCACCCGACTGCAGCGGCGAGGTCTACTACTACGCCCCGGTGCAGAACGCGGGTGGCCGCATCGTCGGTTCGATCCGCTGCACGCTCGCGCCCGCGTAGCCAGCGTC